>CALANC010000149.1 GCA_937925895.1 uncultured Desulfobacterales bacterium | reverse complement strand
CACCGGGCCTGCTCCTCAAACATGGCGATGGTCTTTTTCTCGGCTTCTCGATTGCCTGGTTCCCAGACATTGGATTGTCCAATGTTTCCGGCCAACAAGGTATGAGTTTCATCAGCTACCTTTTTGGCAATCCTTAACGCCACATGATACATGGTTTCAAGAACGTCTTCCTTGCCGATAATTTTCAGTTTTTCGCGATCGACGTAATAGGTAAAAGCCAAGACCACATCGCTTCCCGCGTGAACAAAGTCACGATGAAGTTGTTCGACCACACGGGGGTTGTCCAAAACAACTTCCGGGACAAAAAGGTTGGCTTTCAAATATCCCCGTCGCTCCATTTCGAAAAGATAGCCTTCGGCACAGATGACAGGACCTTTCTCCAAGGCGTTCAGCAGCCCCAATTCTTTTATATTTTCCATTGTCGTCACCTCAAAAAAAACCTCTCGCCGCTCTTCATGATTATGTGAATCAGTTTAATCACATGCTAATACGCAGTATGTTCCTGTCAAGTACTGCTTTAAATAGATGTTAAGAAAAAATAAAAGGGCAAACCCTGCGCAATGGATTTGCCCTGAATGGAAAATGAAAAAGGCCCTGCTTTGATTTTTTATTTGAGGTTTTTTCCCGGCTTAAAAGTAACTGTGTTTCTGCCCTTGATTTTAATTTTTTCGCCTGTCTGCGGATTTCGCCCCATCCTGGTTTTTCGATATACCTTCCTGAATGTGCCAAAACCTACTAAAGTCACTCTGCTGTTTCTTTTCTTTAAACCCTTGGTGACACCGTCAACGAAAGATTCCAATGCAGCTTTTGCCGCAACTTTTGAAATACCTGCATCTTTGGCCATCTTTTCAATTAAGTCTGCTTTTGTCATAGTACCTCCTTTGCGATTTAAATAATTAAGCGTACAAGAATTGCATTGAATATAATCCAGCTACAACATTTAATTTTTATAATCAAGAAAAACTTATTTTTTTTTGATCTAGTCCAAAGTTGGATAATCTCACGATTGACGCTATTTGGCGGAAGGTAACCCCTATGAAAATGCTGCATTGAAAACATCTGATTTAATAATTACGTTCCTTTATAAGTCAAAAAAAACATAATGTCAATGGGGACAAACATGCAATGAAAAAAAAGTTGTTTTGTTAATATTATATTTGTGTATGATTACTGCATCTGCTTGGGGAGAGAATGCCTTGGTCTTTTATCATAAAGGTTTTGCAAGCAGACTGTCATACAAAAAAATCGAATACGTTACCAAAGCCCACCAGGTGATAATCCTTCATATAACCCGGTCCTTTTATTTATTCCTGATCTGACTCATTCGTTCCCAGGCGAACTCGAATTGTCGCCAGTCATCCAGATATGTTCCTAAAGCCTCGCGATAGTAGTTTAACGCTTTTTTGGGGTTACCGGCTCCTTCCGACCAAAACCCCAAGGCGGTATGACCGGTAATCAGATATTCGAGATTTTCACCGGCTTTCTCTGCCAAAGATTTTTCAGGATATTCTCCCAACAGACATCTACTTATGTTTAGGAACCATGGATCCTTTATAGTTCGGACGTATTTCTGTAGTCTGTTCTTTGCTTCTTCTTTTTCCCCGAGAAAATTAAGAATCCCAGATTCCAGCAGCCCCAGGCTTAAACGCCCGAGATTCTCGCGGCCTTTGGTCTTCAGATAAAGCCGGATATATTCCAACGAAGTTTCCCAAGCGCCTTCTATGGACGCGTAGTAAGCCAGATCATACAGGACATCCTTGTCGGTAGGGTCAATTTCAAAGATTTTTTCCAGAAATGCGCGTTTGTCGCCGGGACTGTTTGAAGCCTGTTTGTATCCGGCCAGGAGAGGGGCGAGCTTAAGTTGATTTTTGGTACCGGCCTTGAGATCATCTTTTATTCTCCGAGAAAAAGTTTCGGTTCTGGTCCGGTAGCGCTTTTGTTCTGCCGGATTTTTTAAAGCAGCCAGTCGCTGGTTCTGGATATGTTCCAACTTAGCGAGGGCCAGATAATAAAGCCAACTATCGTTGTCGGCTGCCAGTACGGCTGTTTTTAATACCTCTTCGGACCCCTTCAGATCACGTCTTTCGACCCGCCTGAGTCCAACCAAATAATGCAACCAGCTTTTTTCTCCCTGCGTATACCCCCCCTCGAGGGCGTTGGTTTCCGGCACCTCTCCCTCTAAAACCCTGACGAGGTGGGCGAAAAATTCAAAGGAAGAGCGCCAGTCCAGTGCCGTCAACTCTTCGCGAAAAGGACTTGATAACGAATTACCGGCAAGCCAATCGATGATATACACCATCAAGCGCGCATTATCATTGGTGGTGTCCATGGATAAAGCCCGGCTGAACAGATGACGGGCACCCTCGTAATCTCTAACACAAAAGTGCAGCATCCCTCCGGCTATCACCAGAGCAGGATTAAGGCTGGTTTCAAGCTCCCGGTTCGCCAATTCCCGGGCTTCCGTCCATCGGCTTTCGCGAGCCAGCGAGGTGATCTTTCCGAGTTTGGTACCAATGGAAAGATCCAGAATTCCATCCCATTTGATTTTTCCGTTTTTCAAATCAGTGAGAAAGGCAGCGGCTTTGGTAATGGGAAGGACCATCCCGATGTCTGAAAGAAGCGTGGCAACCGGCACCGGTCCTATAGCAGCGTCCATCGCCACTCGTGAAGCAATACCGATGACCTTGCCCCGTAGGTCGATAATCGGTCCGCCGCTATTACCCCTGTAAATCGAAGTGTCCACTTGAAGAAGACTGTTGAAAATACGACGGACGTTCCCCCGGGTGACGCTGACATTTACCTCGGTCTCCTGAGTGCGGCTTCCCAACGGGAATCCCAAGGTGATGATCGGTGAGAGTTTCTGAACACGCAAAGGTTCCATTTTATGGTCCAAAGGAAGAGGTTTGAGACCTTTGGGAACATTTTCGATCTTAAGAACGGCGAAATCATCTCTCAGCGGTGATTTGACCAGTTGCCAGGCTTTGACGGGCGGTTTTGCAACGCCGGCGATGGCTAACCGGGGAGGTTTTTCAGTGCTATAGGCCGAATCGATAAAATAAATATCTTCCAAATCAGAGCTTTGTGATAAACCGGGAAGGCGTTTAAAGGCTCTTTCTCCTTCGAACCAAAGAAAGAGACGATGGCCAAACCTTAGTGGTCGATGAAATTGCCTGAACTGGTTGATGATCAAGAACATTTTTTCGTCTTCCAGCCAGGGCGAGGCAACGTGGCGATTCGTCAGCAGATAGCCTTTTTCATCCACCAGAAAAGCAGTGCCCTCCGTGCGGTTTCGATAAACAAACGTCTCTTCGCTTTTCAACCAGTAATCCGCCATCACAAAGGCCACTGAACCGGCATAGCGATTCGCATAATCGACCAGAATGGCTTCACTGTCCTTTTTTTTGAAAACAGAATAAAACCAGGTCAAACCACCGAATACAATCAACACGGTTAAAACCAATGCCAGCAAGCTGATTCTTTTTTTGATTCCTATAATTTCAAGCCAAGGAGCCTTTTTAGACGCTAAGCGAAGGCGACTGGCGGCTTCTATTTCTTCCCCCTTAACCCGGTTTAAGGTTTCGGCCACTTCGGCCATGGATTGCGGACGGAGGTCCGGGTCGTCTGACAGCATGATTTTAAACAGAACATCGATATCGTGAGGAAGGGCAAGTTCTTTGATTTTTTCTTGGTAATCTTTGGTTTCATGATCGGCGCTGAGTACCTCTATAAATATTTTTCCCAGTGACCAAATATCACTTCGAAAGTCTAGAGGTCGCTGATTGAGAATATCCGGATGAGTGAGCAAGAGCTTTTTCAACATGGGGCTTGGCCGATCCAATTTGGGATCAAAAAAGCGGGAGAGTTTATAATCAATCTTAACTTTAAGCTCACTTTGGTCATCTCTGAAGACCATTATATCGTTCAGGATCAGGTGGGGAATGAAATGGCCGATTTGGTGCAGGCCTTCGAGTATCAAGGCGATTCGGGAGAAGAGGGTTAGAGCAGTTTGATAATCTCTGAGGGTACCGGATGCCAGCAGGGTTCCCCAATTTTCTGCGTTAACCCATTCGCTTACCCGGTACCATAAGCCATCCGTCGATTTCTGAATCTCGAGATGTCTGACAAAATAGTCTTCAGG
>CALANC010000148.1 GCA_937925895.1 uncultured Desulfobacterales bacterium | reverse complement strand
ATCCGGTAATGCCGAGCGAGAAACCATCGCCGGAACGCCCACATATGTCCCAGGACGGAGATATTATGCGCCACAAGCTCCACCGAATGTTCATCCTGATGAGGCAAATCGCCGGTAGAAATTAAACGCGCCATCACTTCTATAAAAATGCCTGTGATTCTCACCTCGTTTTCCAATATTTTTTTTCGCCATTGCGGTGGAAGCGATTGTGTTTCCTTGTATATAAGTAAAATATGATCACTCATCCGGTGACATACTAAAAAATATTCCCGGATAACTTCGGCAAGGGAATTCAAACCCCCGTCTGCTCTACTCATAGCCTCCGAAACACCCCGTTCGACTTCGGCATGGATTGCGTCACAAACCAGATACAGAATATCCTCTTTAGAAGCAACATACTCGTACAAAGAGCCTATGGAAAAATTGGCAGCACGTGCGATCTGTCTTGTTGTTGTCTTGTGAAAGCCCTGCTTAATAAAAAGCTGAACAGCCGCATCAACGATTTGCCGATGTCTGCGCTTTACAAGGTCAAGATTCTTGATCTGGGTAGGTATCCCTCTGGCCCCATGTTCATGATCCATACTTGCCCCCGGAATTAATGTGGATTCGAAGAATTCATTTTCTCAATCCTGAAAAATTTCCGTAATGAAATTTTAGTTCTGACTGAGCGCTCGTTCAAATCTGCTACCACGAAAATGTTTTTTTTGTCAAGTGATAAAATCTTTTTGGAATTATATTGGAAAGATATGAACTATCACCAAGAACCCCTATTCTATAAAGGTTTTCCATTAAAATGAACGTCTTTGATCTTGAAGTCTCTAACAAATTTTTCATATCATAAAGAGGTTGACAGATTCGGCAACCGGCGATAGAATTGAGTGCTTTTTATGACCGAGCGCTCGCTCGTAATTACGGTAACAATTTTATTTATTACTTACCGGATTTTGATGGGATAAAAAAGTATGTTGCGTACGACTCGGAATTAGGACGCCAAGCTTGAGTTATTCATTGTTTTGTAGTAAAGGTGCTCAACTGTTTGGATATATCATAAAAAGGAGGTAATCGGATGGAAGAAGAATCGATTTTAGTCGACAAAAAAGACATGATCGGAGTAATCACTCTGAACCGACCTAAAGACTTGAACACCTTTACCGTCCCATTTGCAGGCGCATTGAATGAAACCCTGCGAACCCTTGATAAAGACGATGATGTCCGCGTCATCGTAATCAAGACATCGGGCAAACATTTTTCAGCCGGAATATCACTTCATGAATTCAAAGACAAAAGCCACAAGGAATACCGCGAGTTTCTCAAATTGATGGATGAATCTTTCCATACGATAGCTTATATGAAAAAACCGGTGATTGCTTCCGTCAAAGGAGTTGCTGCAGCCAACGGTGCGGGACTTATGTTCGCCTGTGATTTGGCGGTGGCTGCGGAAAGTGCCAAAATTGGCACGACTGCCATCAATGTAGGACTAATCTGTCTGGGCCCGTCGGTTCCATTGTCACGTCATATCGGCCGCCGAAAAATGCTTGAGATGGTTTTGGCCGGTGATTTAATATCTGCCTCGGAAGCTGAGAGACTTGGCCTTGTCAATCAAGTGGTGCCGGATGAGGAACTCGAAGAGGCAACAACGGCGCTTGCTGCCAAACTGGCTAAAAAAAGCCCGCTGGCCCTGCAAATCGGGAAGATCGGCATATACGGCATGTCAGACCTTCCCTATCATCAAGCCCTGGACTATATGGAAGAGCTGTTTGCTTCTCTTTGCTCAACAGAAGATGCCCAGGAAGGGGTCAAGGCCTTTCTAGAAAAGCGAAAACCGGTGTGGAAAAATAGATAATGTTAAACCGTGAATTGAATTGAGTTGTTCTACAGGAGGCTGCATTGGATTTTGATCTATCAAAAGAGCAGGAAATGATTCGCAGGGAAGTAAGGAAATTCGCTCAATACGAGATTGCACCGGTTGCCGGAGAGCTTGATGAAAAAGAGGCGTTTTCTTCCGAGCTGACAAAAAAGATGGGAGAAATCGGTCTATTCGGAATGGTTGTTTCGGAAAAATATGACGGGCAGGGGTTGGACTACCTTTCCTACATTATTGCAGTAGAAGAAATTTCCAGAGTAGATGGCTCACAAGCCGCTACCATTGCCGCCGGCAATTCCTTAGGGATAGGCCCCATATATTATTATGGTTCCGAGGAACAAAAAAGTAAGTTTCTGCCAAAGCTTTGTAGCGGAGAAGGTTTATGGGGATTCGGTCTTACTGAACCGACCGCCGGTTCTGACGCCGGTGGAAGCAAAACCACCGCAGTATTGAACGGCAATGAGTGGGTGCTGAATGGATCGAAAATATTTATCACCAATGCCGCCTGTGAGCTTTCTATGGGCGTGACGGTTCAAGCAATTACAGGTACCAGACCCGATGGCAAACCTGAATACACCTGCTTTTTGGTGGAGCATGGAACTCCTGGTTTTAAATCCATGCCCATGCATAAAAAAATGATGTGGCGAGCTTCAGACACAGCTGAACTCTATTTTGACGATGTCAGAATCCCCGAGAAAAACATTCTGGGCCAAAAAGGTGACGGCTTCCATCAGATGCTCGCCACCCTTGACAGGGGCAGGCTCTCCATTGGCGCCATGGGTCTTGGCGGTTCACAGGGGGCATATGAAATAGCATTGAAATATGCCAAAAACAGAGTTCAATTTGGACAGCCAATATGCAAATTCCAGGCGATCGCATTTAAACTTGCAGATTGCGCTGTCGAGATCGAATGCGCCAGGAACCTGCTATACAAGGCCTGCTGGCTGATAGATCAAAATAGACCTTTTGAAAAAGAGGCCTCCATGGCAAAACTATACTGCTCTGAAGTTATGGGTCGCGTGGTGAATCACGCTGTCCAGATCCACGGCGGTTACGGCTTGATGAAGGAATATGACGTGGAAAGGTTTTTCAGAGATCAGAAACTTTTGGAAATCGGAGAAGGGACTTCGGAAGTCCAGCGGATTGTTATCTCACGCTACATCGGCTGCTAAACCCATTCCAGAGGATAATGTTTAATACACAACATAAATAGTGAAAGGACCAGTGATGGATGAAAGAGTGCTCTTGAAAGAAGAAAAGGATGGCGTCGTCGTGCTTACCCTCAACCGTCCAGAGGTGATGAACGCATTTAATTTTCCCATGCTCTTTGCGCTCAAGGAACAAGTTGAAGCACTGCGGTTTAATCCGGACATAAGAGTTATAATTATAACGGGATCTGGTCAAAAGGCGTTCTGTGCCGGTGCCGATCTGAAAGAAAGGGCCGATCTTGACGAACTTCAAGTCAAGGAGTTTATCTTTACCATTCGGGATCTTTTTACTTCCATCGAATACCTCAACAAGCCTATAATAGCTGCCATAAATGGCGTCTCTCTCGGAGGCGGGACAGAGCTTTGTCTGGCATGTGACATCCGCGTTGCCGCCTTGAATGCTTCAATGGGTCTTACGGAAACCCGTCTAGCCATCATACCGGGCGCAGGGGGAACCCAGAGGCTCCCAAGAATAATCGGGCGCGGTAAAGCCAAGGAGCTTATTTTTACCGGTGGGCGGGTTGATGCCCGGGAAGCGCTGAACATCGGTCTGGTGAACAGGACTTGTGAACCGAATGATTTGATGGATGAGTGTAAAAAGATGGCCGCCATGATTTGCGAAACCGGTCCAATCGCTATTGAACAGGCCAAATACGCCATCAACCATGGTTTCGAGACCGACATTAATACCGGTTTGGCCATAGAGTCGAATGCCTATTGGGTTTGTATTCCGACCGAAGACCGCCTGGAGGGTCTGGCCGCTTTCAAAGAAAAGAGGAAACCGGTTTATAAAGGC
>CALANC010000147.1 GCA_937925895.1 uncultured Desulfobacterales bacterium | reverse complement strand
ATCCGTAAATGACAAAAGCGTATTTAGCATGAATTTAATTGTAACTGTGTTGGAAGTTATTTAACTCCCTTTTTATTTCATTCCGACATATAAATGTGGATTTTGGTGGTCAATTTGTTCGGCTTATTGCAATGTACGACTTCTGGCACTATGGTAATGATAGAGCCCAAAATAACTTTTCTCAATGAAGCCCAATATAAAATATATCTTGGTTAGCATTATGCTGAAATACTTGTCGCCTCGAATTGGGAGGGCAAAATGCATTTTTTCAGATTCTTAATTGTTTTGTCATTTATCTGTCTTTTTGCTTATCCACTATATGCGGTCAGAAATTTTTATATTGGTGAGGATGAAGGCGGTGTTTATTTCCAAACCGATAATCACGGAGGTTGGTATATTGATGGGCAAGACCTCAAGACTTTCAAAATTGGTGAAACCGGAAGGTACCATATTAAAACTGACCGCATTGGAACGTATATAAAAACTGAAAAACATGGTAAATTCTATTTAGATTTAGAGGCAAGAAAACAGTTGGAAAATGAAATCGAGGGTTTCAACAGGGAACAAGAAAAGAGATGGGAAAAGCTGCGGACGGAGGAAACCCAAAGAAAAGAGCTCGAAGCTAAAAAAAATGGTAAACAAGAAACCAATGAGCGTACCGCAGAAAGCAAGGAGATAAAAGTTACAGTTTCCCATGAGTACCGGTATCCATATGGCATATGGAGTGGCCCTTATCGGTACGGTCGATACGGAAAGGCAATTCACCATAAAATTGAATCGCCGAAATGGATAGACAAGCCTGCTATTAAAAAACGCCATCACAGGAAAATACCATCGCTTCGTCATCATCGAAATATCCCTTTTAAAATGCACTCGGATATAAAACATTAAAAGCTAATTTGGCGTCCGAATGTATGATCTGCCAACATACTTACATTTTTTGGCCTATCTCTACCTTCCCTTATACCATCAGCCCACAAGACTAAATTCAGGTCGTTTCACCGGAACTCAGATTTAAGCCCCACATATATCCAATTGTTGAAATACCTCGATATAATAGCCGATTTCTTGTCGGTCATAGTTTTTAGTGCTATGATTTGAGGAACACCGGTAGAGATTAGAGATTAAACACAACTAACCGAAAGTTTACGAACATAAACAAATAGATTAAAAGGTGTGAAGATGCAAATATCGGAGTTCATTAACGCTTTTAAAGATTGGGATATAATGTATTTTGCAGAAAGTGACATATTTTGGAGCGTAGTAATTTCTCTATCCATTTTGATAGTAGTGGTATTAACCTTGAGATATAAGAAACGAAGGAAAGAAATGACGGAGCTGAAAATGCAACGCGAGAGGGTGACAGCCAGGCTTAACAAATTGGTGGAGGGGAGAGATTATAAAGAAATCCTCAAGAGTGAAAAACGAACCGCCTTATGAGCATAAACAGGATAGATTAGAGGGAATATATTAAACCCTGGGCTTTGGCCTCTATGTTATTCATACTTATCTATTGCCCTGGTCATGTTTGTTAGTGAAGGGGAAAATAAAATGTTTATTGAGTATTTGAGAATATTAGATATGTCTGGTGGCGATTTTGGATCACAATGGCATCTAACTGGAAGGTTAGCTATTATTGCCGCGGTTGGAACAGCACTTATTTATATAGCATACAAGATTTTGGGCAAAGCAGGCGCAATAGTTATGTTAATCATAGAAGTTATAATATTAGCCCTCGCCAATGACATGGTGCCTTTTATAGAAGTATATTAGCACGCAACACGCCAGATTCTCAGATCGATTCGTATCTACAATTTAATGTTTTAAAGATTAAATCTTGGCAATCCATATACAAATGATTTACATTTGAAAATCTGAAAAATTAGAAGGGGAATCAATTTAAAATGGTTCCCCTTTTTATTTAGTTGTAGGTATGTTGTAGGTTATAAAATAAACAGCTTGAAATTATTGCAAATTTATGGGTGGACGGCGGGTTCGACTCCCGCATCCTCCCTACTTTATAAGTTGATATCCGCACGTGATTATCCCCCTATGCCCTCATCATATACTGGCGTATACCCGGAACCATCTGAAGGATTTCTAAAACGTCAATCCTCCGGTGCTTCGTCCCTGCCCGCCCCACCTTTTATGCTCTTCCAATTTTTTTCTTACTTTTTGTAGTTTTTTTACTTGACAAGTAAGCTCTATGTGTTATGTTCATCCTAACACTGAGAGGAGGCAATAAAATGGAACCATCTAAACACGCAAAGAAGAGGATGCAACAAAGAGGTTTTAGAAGCCAGACATTAGAACTTCTGCTGACTTTTGGCAGACTTAAGACGGCTAAGGGTGGTGCAAATAAATTATTCATCGGTAATAACGAATATGCCGTTGCAAGCTCAGAGCTGAAAAAAGCCATTCAACTATTGGACAAGGTTAGAAATAAGACAATTGTTTTTAGTGAGGACACTATCATTACGGTCTATTATTCATATTAGGAGGGCCATATGAAAAAGAAAATCCATAAAGGATCAAGAAAACAAGATCAAGCAGTACGTACAACTTTTATGTTAAGTGAAGATGCTTTAGAAGAATTAGAACTATTGAAATCATATCATGGGGTTACAATTAGAGAGGTTTTCGATACTCTTAGCAATATATTAAAAAAAATGAAAGTGCTTGATTCTCAATTGAAATCAAAAATTGAAAATTTTTTATTGCGAGATCGACCGGTAAAAAAGTCTGTCGCGTTGGACCCGCAATCGTTACAAACTTTTAAACTATTATCAAAACGGTATCAAATACCACGTGATGTTCTCGTTGAGTTTGCAATGGAAAGCTATAGGGTAGAAAGAAGAATGGAAAAAGAGTTCAAAATGAAAAAATATGAAGCCGCATCTAAGATTATGGCTAAATTTAACATTAACGCAGAAGAAACCCAAAACCAACTTAACAAGCTAATCGAATATGATGGCCCATTACCTGAGGCAATCCCAGATATATTTGAGCTTATTGTTAT
>CALANC010000146.1 GCA_937925895.1 uncultured Desulfobacterales bacterium | reverse complement strand
GATTGACCAGACGGCCCTGATGCTCAACGGAGACACGCACGGACGCCGTGACTACGTGTTCCTCTACAACATCAACATGCTGGAAGCGGTGGTCAAGGAGCAGTACAAGATGGCGATCCCCGGGGGCAAGATCGAAAATGCCATCTTAGGGAAATTCTACGACCTCCACCGCGACACGCGCGAAGAGCACTCGGTATCGACGGAGATCGGCGCCTGGGGCGGTGCTAAATTCGTCCGCATGGTCCAGCGCCACATGAAACGTAAGGTAAAGTACCCTGACGAAGGGCCAGCCCTTGGCATGCCCTACGACGGCATCGAGAATCTGCGGCCCGAGTCAAAAAAGGCGGTGCAGGAATTTCTCTTTATGATGAAGTCGCCGGACAAGTAAAGTTCACCAACTAAATAATTACTCAGGAGTAATGAATGGCAGGCAAGCAGGGGTGTTTCTGTTATCTCATAATACTTTGTGTTGTTTCGATTACAGCGTGGGCGGACAGTATCCATTGATTGGGAGGAAGACAGCGATAATCGGTACAATGTGCCCGTGGGCCTGGGGTTGACCAAAACGGTCCGCTGGGGCAGGGTACCGATCAAACTGTGGCTGGAGACACATTATTCGGTCATCCGTCCGGAGGATTACGGCAACGAGTGGGTGATTCGTCTCCAGTTCACCCCGGTTCTTCCAAATCCTTTTAAGTAAGAATTTATTTGAAATTCCTGCTTTTCTTCCTACAATACAGCAATGCAGATCGTCGCTTTGAACGTGTCTCCGTTTGTTGGTAAGAACGAATAACGAGCTTGAGGCGTATGTACAGATTGTTTACAATTAACAAAAAACATTCATTATTGTATATGCTTCTGGTGGGCATCACGATGAGTGTGTTGTTGTGTCATCCATTGGCCCAGGGGCAGAGCGATTCTTCTGAGAGCGGTAAAGCAGCGACCCGGTCCAAGGAAAATACCCCCGATCCCAACACGCCTCCGGAACAGGTCCAGGATAAAACTCAAGAGGACCCCAATAAACCGGCCGTTTCCAGGGACAGCACGGATATTGAAGAACTTCTTGTCGAAAGCAAAAAGACTGTCGATCAAGAGGTGGTCCGCGAACAGAAGGAAAAAAGAGAAGCCAAAGCAGCAGAGAAACCGGATAAAGAAGAGGTGACGACTGAAACGGAAGCTGTTATAGAAGAAAAAAAGGAGGTTACAGCCAAGCCCGATGTTCCTGAAGTTCCTAAAGTGGTTGAAAAAAAAGAGCCGGTTGTTGAGGAAAAACCTGATGAAACAAAGATCGTTCCTGACAGCGATGAGGCCGCTGATGTTCAACAGGATTCAACAGACGTGGAGGAACTCATTGAGGAAGTTAAAATCACACCCCGTCAACGGTTTGAGGATGAGTATATCCAGAAGATGCTGCTGCCCTATAACAATTTTAAGCAGTCTCTCTATGATAAACACCGTATCAGCCTAGCTATGGAACAGGTGTTGATCTACCAGCGGGCCACAGGCGGTCGTCGGCCCCGCGAGCAGTCGGTTTACAATTTTTCGCTATTTGGTTTATGGCAGTTATCAGAGGAAGATCAGGAGGACCGTGGTGTTGTTGGATTTTTGTTTGAGGAAAGAGACAACGTCACCCGGCATAATGTCGAGGACTTTTCAAGAGAGGTGGGAAGCACCTTCCGTACCCATACCCTCAACTCCAGCGAACGAAGCCGGACGGCATTTCGGCAGTTGTGGTGGCGCAAAAAATATGCTGAGGATACTGTTACTCTGACCATCGGAAAGCTTCATCATGCTTCCTATTACAATCGAAATGCTTATGCAGGCAGTTCAAGGACGCACTTTTTGTCCTCTCCCTTTGCCAGAAACCCAAATCGCCTGCTTCCGCAGGACGGTCTCGGAGCCAATGTGAAGATTAAACCGAATGATAACTACTATCTTTCGGTGGGCTTTGGCGATGCTCGGTCTGATCTTAAATCTTCTGGTTTTGATACCATTCAGGATGGTGATCTGATGACCATGGCCGAAATCGGTTTTACACCGAAAGATGGTAACTACCGGTTTACGATATGGCACACCGATGAAACCGAGATCGATGGGATCCCCTCTTTTGAAGGTTCCGGATTCGCGTTCAGTTTTGATCATGAACTTTATGAAAAGGTGGGTGTCTTCGGTCGATATGGATACACTGAGCCGGAGGTTCAGGATATGACAAACTTTGTTTCTGCGGGATTTGTGTGGCAGGATCCATGGGGTATAGCGGGTGATTTGTTCGGCTGTGGTGTTTCCTGGGACGAAAACAGTGATACAGATGAAGACGAATTCGCGTTTGAAGTGTTCCATCGGATGCAGGCGACAAAAATGCTTCAGGTTACCCCCAGCATATTGGTGATCTTTGAACCAACACGGTCCGAAAAAACCGAACCGGTGGCTGTTTTTGGTCTCAGGGCTCGTATGTTATTTTAGATTGATAACGTATGTCCATATGCCTCGATATCTGGTATTATACAAGAATGACAAGGTCTGATTCAGAAAAGACTGCTCGGCTTACTGTTAATCAGATGAAGCTTTTGGACATTTTCGACAAGATTGGCCGGCATTGATAATAGAACCAAAATATTCAAGGATAAGAAATGGAAACTTCGAAATGTCACTTTCGGCTCACGTCTTCTAAATCGTTGTTTTGCGGTTTTATATTGTCTGCTTTGACTGTTTTTCTGTGGCAGGGTTATTTAAACTGTTCGGCAGAACAAAATACGGCTTCAAAGTCGGGTTATTTGGGTTCTTCACAATGCCGCCCCTGCCATGAAAAGTTTTATCAGTTATGGGCACCATCGCATCATGGTTTGGCGATGCAGCCCTATTCGGAATCGTTCGCCGAAGCCAATCTCAAGCCGCAATTGGATGAGATCGTTATCGGGAAAACCCGCTATCGGGCAGTCATTGATGAGGGGCCGGGGTTTGTTGTCGAATCCGAATCCGGAAAACAGAAGAAGTATCCGATTTTACATGTCCTTGGGGGCAAGAATGTTTACTATTTCCTGACGCTTCTGGAAAAAGGGCATTTGCAGACTTTACCGGTGGCCTATGATGTCAACCGAAAAAAATGGTTCGATACGGCGGCCAGCGGTATCCGGCACTTTCCGGACAGAACGGATGAGCCGATACACTGGACGGATCGGCCCTATACGTTTAACACTTCCTGCTATGGGTGCCATGTCAGCCAGCTTGTGAAAAATTACGACCCGAAAACGGATTCGTACAATACACAGTGGCAGGAACCGGGGATTAATTGTGA
>CALANC010000145.1 GCA_937925895.1 uncultured Desulfobacterales bacterium | reverse complement strand
GTATTTTTTTCCCATGCCGCTCATGTCAAATCTGCAGGGATGGATTGTGTGGACTGCCACGGTTATATCGGCGAATCAGAAAGTTTAAAGGTGTATGAATACAACCGGATTACAGGATACAGTCGGGACATATGGGGAAAGAGCATCGGTGGTTTCAAGAAAAACTCTTGGGACAGGATGAAAATGGATGATTGTGCGGATTGCCACCAAGAGGCGTCTGCAAAAATAGAAAGAACCCAGGTGAAAACACCCATTAACCGCCTGATCGACAACCTGATCGAGGTGGCATTTCCGGGAATGACGTCGTCTTACAACAAAGGAGACAGCATTCAGACAGAAAAGGATGCGTGTTTTGTCTGCCATAAATAAAAAAAGCGAATTAAATAAAAGGAAGTTCCTTTACGTTCAAGTTAAGGGGTATCGTGGATGAAAATTGATAGAAGATGTTTCTTGTCTTTTGTAATTGGTGGAGCGGCAGGAACGACCCTTTCTCCATTGCCATGGAAGCTGATGGACGACAGTTCGATTTGGACCCAGATGTGGCCGTGGACGCCGGTTCCGGAAGATGGTGAAATCAGTTACGTGGACTCAGCCTGTTCTCTCTGTTCCGGAGGTTGCGGTATTACCGTCAGGAAAATCGAGGAGCGAGCAGTTAAAATAGAGGGGATGAAAGATCATCCGGTGAATGACGGGGGAATATGCCCTTTGGGATTGTCAGGACTTCAGCTCCTTTATGGACCCAGGCGTGTTAAACATCCGTTAAAGAAAGTCGGTGATAGGGGTTCCGGAAAATGGGCGAAAATATCCTGGGACAGTGCCATAGCCGAGATTGTGAAGATTCTGGGTAAGCTAAGGTCAAATAATCAGTCCCACACCGTTGGTTTAATTTCAGGCTCCGATCGCGGCACCGTACCTTCCCTTTTTAGAAGATTTTTGACCGTTTACGGTTCGCCTAATTTAATGCGGACGCCATCTCTTCAGGATTCATATGAGATCGTTCTTAACTTGATGCATGGGGGTCAGGCCTTACCCGGGTTTGATTTTGAAAACGCCGACTTTATTTTGAGCTTTGGCAGTGGGATCATAGACGGCTGGGGATCACCTGTACGGATGATTAGAGCCAATAGCATATGGCGAAATACCGGTGCCAAAGTGATCCAGATCGACCCACGCCTCTCTAATACCGCGGCAAAATCGGATAAATGGTTCCCCATAAATCCCGGCACGGAAGCTGCCCTGGCCTTAGGTCTGTCCCATGTGATCATTAAGGAAGATTTATATCATTCTGATTTTGTAGATAATTATTCTGTTGGATTTGGTGAGTGGAAGAGCTTGTTGCGGGAGGATTACCCCCCTGAAAAAGTAGCCAAGATCACGGGAATAGATGAACTCACCATCGTTGATTTGGCTCGCAAATTCGCTCGCGCCTCGAAACCTATCGCCATCTGCGGTCGGGGCCGGGGGAATACTCCCGGCAGCCTTAATGAATTCATGGCGGTACATGCGTTAAATGCCCTGGTGGGCAATATCAATAAGACAGGTGGTGTCTGGGTTGTTGCCGACCCCGATTATATCGATTGGACTGAACCAAAATTAGACGCAAAGGCCGTTTCCGGTATGCAAAAGGAGCGGCTGGATGGTGCCGGGAGTAAAACATATCCGTTTACGCGGTATTCTTTGAACCGGTTGCCCGCTGTCATCTCTTCAGGAGAGACGTACCCTTTACAGGCGCTCTTTGTTAGTGGTGCCAATCCCTTGTACACAATGTCCGATACCATGGCCGTCCGAGAGGCTTTTGCCAAGATTCCCTTTATCGTCAGTTTTTCTTCATACATGAATGAAACCTCTCAATTGGCTGATTTTATTCTCCCAAACCATACGTGCCTTGAACGTTATGAAGACATTCCCACGCCATTCGGTTTTCCCAGACCTGTCATCGGGCTCTCAAGACCGGTTGTCGAACCCCAGTTTAACACCGCGCATGTTGGTGATGTCATCATTAAAATGGCTAAAGAAATGGGAGGCAGCATAGCCGGCGCCTTCCCGTGGGATAATTATGAGGCCTGTCTCAAGGAAACGCTCGGAGATAGATGGGATACCCTGATAAAGAAAGGCTTCTGGTCTGATTCCCGATTTAAGGCGCCGTCTTGGAATGGTTCTTTTGATACGCCCTCCGGCAAGTTCGAATTTGCAAACAACACCAAGGGTTTTCTGCCACAATTTAAACCCGTAGGAATAGAGGGCGATGAGACGCTTTATCCGCTTATCCTCATCCCCTATGATTTGACCAGACTAGCAAACAGTTTCATTGGCGCCCCGCCTTTTGTTATCAAAACCTTAGAAGATACGGTAATTAAAGCAAACGATGTTTTTATTGAGATCAATCCAGAAACAGCCAAGGCTTTACGCCTGAGGGAAGGGCAATATGCACTGTTAAGCACGCCGAAAGGGCAGGCCAGGGTTAAGGTACATTGGTTTGAAGGCATCCTGCCCGGAGTTATCGCCATGCCTACGGGGCTGGGGCATTTGGGAAATGATGAATTCCTGGACGGAAAGGGCGTTAATTATAACCAGCTTGTCGGCCCGGTTGAAGATCCCGGTACTGGTTTGGATAAAGCCTGGGGGATCAGGGCAAAGTTGGCCAAAGCCTAAATTTTTCAATCTTTCACCACATCTGCTGTGTTGCAGGGCGTTCGCGGTAGTTTACTACAGCTTCACACCCTGCGCCTAGCAGCTGCGGCGAAATTAGTAATTGAAGAATTTAGGTTTTGTAGAAAAAGCACAAAATTCAGAATTAAGGAACTAAGAGGGTTTGATGGGAAAAGAACAAAAAGGGCCAAAAACCAAGAGATTTGGAATGGTTATCGATCTGGATAAGTGCACCGGGTGCGGTTCCTGTATGGTGGCCTGTATGGCCGAGAATAATGTACCCTTTAGGAAGGATGAATCGAACAAGTTTCTCAGCCTTACATGGCTTCGGATATATAAGCTGACAAACGGAAAGCCCTTTCCTGATACCGACATATGCTATCTGCCAAGACCGTGTATGCATTGTGAAGGGCATGGAGGCCACTCCCCTTGTGTATCTGTCTGCCCTGCTGTTGCCACCGATTACAGCGATGAAACCGGAATCGTAAGTCAGATTTATACCCGTTGTTTTGGCTGCCGTTACTGTATGGCCTCCTGTCCCTACCATGCCCGTTATTTTAACTGGTGGGATCCGGTTTGGCCGGATGGTATGGAAAAATATTTAAGTCCCAATGTCTCCCCACGGATGCGGGGTGTGGTTGAAAAATGCAGTTTCTGCTACCACAGGTACCAGCTGGCAAAGGAAAGGATATTTATTGAAGGAAGGAGCGAAGTTGAAGAGGATGAATATCAAACCTCTTGCGCTCAGGCATGCCCTGCCAGAGCCATTACATTCGGTGATCTGAATAATCCTAAGCATGCTGTTTATAAAAAGAAGAAGAGTCCCAATGGATTCCGTCTCTTGGAGAGACTTGGAACCAACCCAAAAATTTACTATGTGTCAAGCCGGGAATGGGTGAGGCGAGCCGGTGATAATTATCTTAAGGGCGAAGGTAAACTTAAAGAGTCCGTCCAACACGGCTAATAACTTTACAGTGAGGATGTATCCGAAGCGGTATATATTGAGGAGTAGATAACGTATGGATTCTGCATTAATACCAAAAGGAGTGAAGCGTTGTCCATTATGGCAATTTGCCCTGTTTATCGGTGCGGTAAGTGCCGTACTGGGGTGGGGCGTTTATGCAATGCTTCTTTGCTGGTTCAAGGGCCTCAATCAGACCAATATGAACGACTACTACGGATTTGCTTTATGGATCTGGGCGGATCTTGCGGTAATTGCGATCGGCGGTGGCGCCTTTTTTACCGGTTTGTTAAAGTATATCTTTGGGAAAGATGATCTGAAAAATATCATTAATTATGCGGTGTTAATCGGCTTTATCTGCTACAGTTCCGCACTGCTGATTTTGGCCATCGACATCGGGCAGCCGTTAAGAGGATGGTTTATTTTTTGGCACGCCAATGTGCATTCCATGTTGACTGAGGTGGCGTTCTGTCTGACCTGTTACTTCGGTGTTTTGACCATCGAGTATATTCCGCTTATCCTGGAAAATCGTCAGATCGACAGGGTTCCGTTTTTTCATCATCTCAGCCACAACATGCATGAAATCATGGCGGTGTTTGCTGCAACCGGCGCGTTTCTGTCCTTTTTCCACCAAGGATCGTTAGGCGGTGTTGCCGGTGTCCTTTTTGGACGTCCGTTTGCCTTTCGCGAGGGGCTGCTTGTTTGGCCGTGGACGTTCTTTCTCTTTACCTGGTCTGCTGCAGCTTGTGGACCATGTTTTACCATATTGGTGACAAAAATAACAGAAGCGGTTACCAGGAAAAAACTGGTCAAAGACAATGCCATTGAGCTTCTGGCGAAGATCTCGGGATGGATGATTCTGACTTACATCATTGCAAAGACCATCGACACCTGGTACTGGGCAAAAGTATTAGCACCGTCCAAAGGGCTTACAATGATGGATTTTTATTCCAATAATCCCTTATACGGAATTTGGATTTTAATTACAGAAATCGTCATCTGTGGTTTTGTTCCTGCCTTTATTCTCATCACCAAAAAGGGGAGAAAAAATTCATTGGCACTTTGGATTGCCGTGACTCTTGCAGTTGTTGGGGTCTGTTTGAATCGCTGGGTAATGGTTCTCCAGGTTCTGGCCATACCGGTTATGACTTTTGATATTTGGGCGATGTATTTTCCCAGTTGGCAGGAAATCGCCACAACAATATTACCGGTGGCATATGGTATTATCCTGATTGCGCTGTCATACCGTTATTTGCCGGTGTTCCCCAATGAAGCGGAATTGAATCCGCTTGAACCGTTACCTGTCGAGGACCAAGAACCGTCAGAACTATTGGGCGATCAAGAACGGGAATTGATACCGGCTGAAGCATAATCGTACCATGGTATTTACCGGTTTGAATTCGTATAGAAGGAGGAAGAATTATGTTTCCCTTTAATTTTGAATGGATTTGGGATATGAGTCATGTAGTGTTTATGGGAGGGCTCTGGTATGCCCTCAATATCCTCGGCATAGGGATGACCTATTGCATAGTCAAAGCCATTCTTGACGCATCGAAGGGAAAGGACAACCATAACCATTAAAATATAAAAATTGTCTTGAGTTTGAAGCGCTTGCCTAATATAAAAAATAGGCTGGCGCTTTTTTTATTTCTGATAATGTGTGAGGTTTTTATGGACAAAATTATCATTGAAGGCGGAAGATCCCTAAAAGGTGAAGTAAAAATCAGCGGGGCAAAAAATGCAGCACTGCCGATATTGGTTTCTTCACTCCTTACCGAAGGTTGGAATACATATACCAACGTTCCAGACCTGCATGATATCCAGAGTGTAAAACTTTTACTGTCAAACCTTGGAGCGGAGATTGTTACCGAAAAAGATACCATTCGAATCAATGCAGAAGGGTTGTGCAACCATGAGGCAGCTTATGATTTGGTAAGGAAGATGCGCGCCTCCATTTTGGTTTTAGGACCTCTGGTGGCCAGACTCAGAAAAGCAAGGGTTTCATTGCCGGGTGGTTGTGCAATCGGCGCTCGTCCCATTAATCTACATTTAAGGGGTCTTGCCCGTCTTGGTGCTTCAATTGAGTTAAAACACGGATATGTAGAGGCCTCGGCCGAGCATTTGACAGGAAACGATATTTATTTCGATCTTGCCACCGTAACCGGGACTGAAAACATAATGATGGCAGCGGTCCTGGCTGAAGGGGAAACGGTCATGATCA
>CALANC010000144.1 GCA_937925895.1 uncultured Desulfobacterales bacterium | reverse complement strand
AAAAAGAGATGGGGACGTATTTGTGAGAAGATATACCTTGAAACAAACAAAAGAGATGTTCGCAAAGTTGAAGTATTTGATATAGACGCGGCTCTTGCCTATAGAGCGGAGTTTATCAGTATGCAGCGTATCAAAGGGTACGATGTTCCCGTCCGTTTGGTGTTGTCCGGTGCCGATGGATCCGGTTTCCAACTGGATATAGAAAGATATTGGGCAAATGCGCCTGTTTCACCATCCATTTTTGTGTTGAAACCGCCGAAGTAGTTGGATCGAAAAATAAAAAAACTTCAATTTTCAGTCGTCAATTAGATCATGAGACCTTAAAAAAATGTTCAATTAATTTTATGCAAGATTCAGGAAATAATTTACGCTTCATCGCAGAGTCAACACTGGGCAAATTGGCCAAATGGCTGCGAATATTGGGTTTTGACACGCTTTATGAACCGCATGTTCCAGGCAGAGAACCTGTTGATACAAGAGAAGGCCGCCGGATATTTCTGACCCGAACGAAACGCGTGGCCATTCGTGAAGACTCACACAACCTAATATTTATAACTTCCAACCACCCATTTGATCAGTTAAAAGAAGTGATTCAAGCACTTGAAATAAAAGCTGAAGACATACAAACGTTTTCTAGATGCATTCGCTGCAATACTACAATCAGAGAGATCGGGAGAAATGATGTTCAGGGAAAGGTACCCGACTACGTCTGGGAATCCCACGATACGTTTCACACTTGTGATCAATGCCGAAGGATATTCTGGTCGGGCAGTCATATTGAGCATAGTATCGAAATTATTAAGAGATTAATTAAATTTGGATCATCTCCAAAAGGGTTGGAATAGTTCATAAAGGATTCAAGGGGCCAAGGGGTCGAGGATTCAAGTGAAGAGCTTAAGAATTATAGAGAATTGAAAATTTGACAAAGCTGATAAAACCTTTCGAAAACAAACACTTGAACCCTTGACTCCTTGGACCCTCTACTCCAATTAAATTGGAGTAGAACCTAAAATCATAATCATGACACCCGACAGCCCGAATTCGAAAGCCAAAACCGTCAGGCAAGTCATTGCCCTTGAGGCCCGATTGCGACAATGTAAAAATGTTGTGACGCTGGGGGTGCGGACCAACTTCAGCGATTACAGCCGGGAGGAGATGGATTTGATCCGTAGGGCAGATAAAATTTTCTATCCGACCACTTTTTACGCGGAACTTTTCGACGCCATGGGAAAAAAAACCTTCCCCAGCTACCACACCTACAAGTGCGTTCAAGACAAGATCAAACAGACCGCCCTGTTTGATCTGCTCCAAATTCCCCATCCCCGGACGAGGGTTTTTTACGGGAAACGTCAGAAAAAGGGTATTTGTGATTATTTTGACTTTCCTTTTATTGCCAAAATTCCCAGAGGATCAGCCATGGGGCGAGGGGTTTACCTCATCAGGGATCAAGAAGATCTTCAGGCATACTTAAGTATTTCCAATGTTGCCTATATCCAAGACTATCTGCCTAGCGATCGTGACATGCGGGTCGTAATTATCGGGGATCAAGTCGTGCACGCATACTGGCGAATTGCACCTGAAGGCGATTTTAGAAGCAACGTTGCCGTCGGTGCTACGATCAACCTGGATCCCGTGCCTCAGAACGCCCTTGAGCTTGCAGTTGATACCGCACGAAGATGTCAGTGGAATGATGTGGGAATAGACATTGTTCAATATAAAGGCGAATTTTTTATCCTTGAAGCCAACATGAAATACGGCAGAGAAGGTTTCAGGAAGGCGGGAATAGATTATATCAGACTTATGGAGCACATGATCGAAAATGGACAAATTTGACACCATTTTAAATATGACACTGGAACACCACGAACGAGAAAGGTTGTCTCCGATTGCTACGCTAAGTTCGGCCGGCGTGCGCCGTCTAAAGGATGGACGCTTAAATGAAGGATACCGTCAAGCGTTTTCCGTGGATGCTGACCGTATTTTGCATTCCAGAGCTTACACCCGGTATATCGACAAAACCCAAGTGTTTTATCTCATTCAACATGATCACATTACCCACCGGGTGCTTCATGTTCAACTGGTATCGAAAATTGCCAGAACAATCGGTCGGTCTTTAGGGTTAAACGAGGACCTTATCGAAGCGATCGCGCTGGGACACGATATCGGTCACACACCTTTCGGCCATGATGGTGAAAGATTCTTGTCCGAGCTTTGCGAATCCAGCGGCATCGGATATTTCCAACACAATGTTCAAAGCGTACAATTTTTAGACAAGGTGGAGTTAAAGGGCAAAGGATGGAACCTCTGCCTGCAAACGCTGGATGGAATTCTTTGTCACGACGGAGAAATTCATGATCAGATTCTAAAGCCCCAACGAAAAAAGACATTTAAAACCCTCGAAGAGGAAATCACTTTGAAAAGGGCTAACCCTTCGATGAAACTGATGCCGATGACATTTGAAGGATGTGTTGTCCGGATCGCCGATACCATCAGTTATATCGGTCGAGACATAGAGGATGCCATCAGGCTCAAATTGATCGAACGATCTGATCTTCCGGCGAATTGTGTTGACGTCCTGGGAAATACCAACGGGACAATTGTATATCGTTTGGTATCTGACATCATCAGAAACAGTTTTCAAAATAGCCATATTGCTTTCAGCCCCGAGGTTTCAGAGGCTCTAAAACATTTAAAGGACTTTAACCTTGAAAATATTTATATGAATCAAAAAATAAAAAAAAATACGGCTACCATTAAAAAACTTTTTGGGGTTC
>CALANC010000143.1 GCA_937925895.1 uncultured Desulfobacterales bacterium | reverse complement strand
AATACCTAAATTGAGCGATTGTCGCGTTTGCGGTAGCTACAGGAAGAATGTCTTTCCGCTATTGTGGGTGAGCAGGAAGGTTTCACAATAATTTCAACAGGTAAAGAAAGAAGCGTTCGGTTGAAAACGAAATGGCGCAGTATATAGAATCGAAGTCAGAAGAACAGCATAAATTTATGATATATCTGTTTTAAAGAATAATCAAGCTCCGCTTAAGGGACGATGGTGAAATATTGACATTTGGATGACGATCAGCGCCCTACTCGACAAAAAACTCCTTTATGAAACTGCAAAATTACTGCTTGCATAATTTTTACCGAACTTCAACCTGAATTGACATTTGATTTATACAGAAGATCATATACGGAAATAACAATCTCGCAATCGATAGCGAATATGAAGACTTGATCAAATCTGGAGATTTTATGGAATTATAGGTTGTATGATTGGATACGTAGAATTCTTGGGAAGAAAATTTTCACCGATTGCCTGAAAAAAGATTGTGTTACAGTATAGATAGCAAAATTGTGATTTGCAGTTAGATGGGCTAATTGTATTATCTGTTTGATTTTTCTATAAAAAGAAAAGGAGGCAGATATGCAATACCAAAAATTTATAGAAAAGTCTTATAACGGCGATTTCAGCTCCTACCCCCTCAATTTTCATTCGTATTTCAAAGGGGATCTTTTCTCCACCGATCTGCAAGCCAAATTCCCACCAACTGATCCTCGTAACCACTTTGAACTTCGTATTCCCAACGAACGGGAGCGCTATCGCACACGATTGGTCGGAGAGATATCAAGCCTGAGAGTGCCAGGTAGAGAGCACTTGAAGCGCTATATCCTCCACAAATTCCGCAACAACTGCAAACGCAATACAATCCGTGGGGCCCTCACCAGTGCTGTAAAATTCCTCACGTATATTCAAAAACACGGTCATCACGATCTCGAGACCATGAGACGGCCTGATATAGAAGCGTTTGTCGAGTATGAGCAGGACCGTGGGATAGCTGCAGGAACCATATGTACAAATTTGACCTGTCTGTATGCCTTTATCCGCTTTCTTGTTGACGATGAAGTCCTGAACCGGGAGCTGCTCAAACGAAAGATTCATATCAAGCAACCTAAAAGGCTGCCCAAGTGTATCGAAGCGGATGACGAAGATCGTATTCTGGCTCAGATCGATAATGTAAGGGACAACGCTTTGATTCGTTTGCTGTTAAGAACCGGCATGCGGATTGGAGAGCTCCTGCGGACCCGGATGGAAGACATCAGTCTTGAAGGCCAATTGATCAGGATTATTGAAAGCGAGAAGACCGGAACAGGAAGGGTTGTCTTTTTTAGCAATGACGCGGCTGAAGCCCTGTACCACTGGCTTTTGGAAAGAGACAACTGGAAGGAATATCTTTTTCATGGACCCCGCGACAAAGCGCTATCCTATACAGCTGCATGGAGTGTTTTTAAGAAATACGTGGACAAAGCCGGCTTGTCACACAAAGGGATCACCCCCCACTGTCTGCGCCACACCTATGCCACCAATCTTTTAAATGCCCGCATACCCATTGAAGTCCTGCGTGATCTTCTCGGTCATCAGAGCCTCGAACATACCCGACGCTATGCCAACCTGAACGATGTCACCCGCAAAGAGGAATACTTCAGGGCAATGGCCATTATTGAAGGGAGGAGCAACGAATGATTGATACCCATATGGATCTGACCCACTCGATCATAGAATATCGGCGCCATTTGAAAAGAAGAAATTTTTCTGCCCACACGTTGATCAACTACATAAGCAGCATCAAGCTCTTCATCCTATGGCTAAAGATCCCTGTCCAGGAAGTTGCCTTCAATCATGTATCCGAGTATATCGACCACCTGCTCGACAAAAGAATGCACCCGCAATCCATCAACAGCAATCTGTACAGAATACGTGGGTTCTATGACTTTCTGCATTATGAAAAAGGGATGTCCATAAAGAATCCAGTCAGGGAGCGATGCGGTCTGCGTCTTCCCAAACCCTTGCCCAAATGTTTGCGCAATACGGATGTGGACAAGTTTTTTGATATCATCCACAAAGTCCGTGACGTTGCCATGTTTAAAATCATGCTGCGCTGCGGCCTCAGGCTCGAAGAGACAGCCAGCCTTACCAAGGATGCTGTCGATCTAGAGCAACAACAATTGATTGTTTACAACGGCAAGGGCAAAAAGGATCGCGTCGCTTATATCAGCAACGATGCTAAAGAGGCCTTGGTGCGGTACCTAAAACAACGCTTTCCCTCCCGGTATAAGAAGATCTTTTTGGTAGAAAAAGGCATCCATAAAGGCAAACCCATATCGGTCCATGGCATCAAGAAGCGCATGGAGTATTATGCTAAAAAGTCGGGTGTGAAGCTATCTTGCCACCATCTGCGGCACACCATGGCAACCCAGATGCTGAATGCCGATACCGACCTGGTCACCATCCAGACGCTCCTGGGGCACAGCAGGATTACAACGACAGAACGTTACAGCAAGGTTCACAACGCAAAGGCCAAAAGGGATTACTTCAGGGCCATGCGTTTTATCGCCGAAAAACCAGATCATAAATCCAGGTCAACGTCTGGTTATCGTAACTTTTTTACCAAGGAAAGACGTGATCAGGTGTCCAGAAATTTTGGAATGATGGACATTGATGCTTGACAGGCTGAAAGTTCTATGCAACCTTGATGATATATAACCTACCAATTATTATAGATAAATCAAACCTTCCTATCTATATTGTTACAAAACCTTCAATATCTAAGAATCTGTCAGATCGAAAAAATCTCAACCCATGTCAGAATCCATTATTCATACATTTGTTCTGATAATCTTTTCATAAATTGGTTGTGAACTACCGCTCAAAATTGTCGACCACAAATGAATTTTTACGTTCGCAATTCAATAAAGCAGTCTCAAGTTGAGATGTTGGTACCACCTAGAAATATTTGAGCATGTAATCTTTAAAAAGGACAGCTCATTTAGCATCGCCTGTAATTGTACACTCCGTTTTGTTTTCTTATATATGTGAATAATCCAGACCGAATGATCGACTTTGGCACCCAACCAGAAACCGGAAACATCCACACTGCCAACCTCCCTTCTGGTTTCAGGACGCGGTGCATTTCGGGTAAAAGCAGATTTAAGGGCAATGCAGGCCAAGGAAGCACGCCAAACAACAGTGCCGTGTCAATGCTTGCAACACCCAACCCCGTATTCAGAGCATCACGTTTAACCACGCGAACGTTTTTTAAATCAGCGGACAGGACTTTTTTTGATACCTGTTTGATAAAATCTGATAAAGCATCCATCGCTACCAAGCAACCTTCATCGCCAATCAACTTTGCAGCCGGTATGGTGAAAAACCCTGTGCCGCACCCCACCTCTAAAACGGTCTGCCCAGGCTGAATATCAGCACTCCGAAGGGTTTTCATCGGGTTCATGAGCCAGCGTCGAAGACGGCTTCCCATTATCACTCCAGCTGGTTTGAATAGCAAATTCAGAATCTTTGAATTTCCCAAGTCTTCTGTATTCATTTTTCATTTCCTTACAACCATATCATTTATAAGCAAGAATAACCTCGGATGGAAATAGCATTTGCTGAAAATATTCTCTATCTGCAACCGTAAAACCGTTCTGTTGTAACCTCTCCGTCAATTTAATTCCACGACACCCACCCATGGTTTTTGGAGAAATATTGTAAATAATGTCGTAAATCTTACTTCCAAAACGCTCCCCTTCGGTCATATTAACTAAAATGAGTTTCCCATCTGTTTTGAGCACACGCCTGAATTCCAGTAAAATTTTATCCATGTCTTCAAATG
>CALANC010000142.1 GCA_937925895.1 uncultured Desulfobacterales bacterium | reverse complement strand
AAAAAAAAACCACCAAAATATGGTATCTTCATGATACCCATACCTTCGTGGTTTGATGATTTTGTTTGATCTTCAATTATTGGCGTCGCAGGCTTCAACCTGCTATTTTTTTAGTGAATTTAAATTAAAAAAATAAGAATGTCAACGAAAAGTCAATCATCAACCTTCATAGATCGTTCGCTTATTCTCTCTGTGGTCGACTATATAAAGTAAGGTGCCCTTTTTTTCAACTTTTTCCATCAGCGACGGCAGTTGATCCCTGTCAATTTGATATATTCTGAAATAAATATTTAAATGACCTTTAGGCGCGTTTTCACCGGAACTAATGATACTGGCGGTTCGCCCTCCGTATTCGTAGATGAGTTCTCTGATCTCCTTGATGGGACCCGGCATATCTTTTATGCAAACGGCAAACTGGATTCCCTTTTTTCCCAATCCGGTCATGGATATTACCACTTGAAAGATGTCACTGCGTGTAATAATACCGATTAACTTGTTCGATTCATCCAATACCGGCAGGCCGGATATCTTATTCTCCAGGAGTAGGGCTGCCGCTTCCTCAATAGTATAATCAGCCGGAACTGTGTGTACGGATTTTTTCATAATATCCCTAACCTTTATCTTGGATGTTAGGAACAGGATCTCATGGATATCTAATGTCGTTGCGTCCGAAGGGGAGGCTTTTTTTAGATCTCGATCCGTAATGATACCGACAATTTTTTCTTTTTCCATCACCGGCAAGATATTTATACTTTGTTCTTGTAGGATATAAATGGCATTTTGCATTGAATCGTCAGCATTTACGGTTATTACCTCTTTGCTCATCCAATTTTTAACCAGCATCTTTTCCCCCCATATCTGTTTCAAACCCATGTCGCAAAATATAACCCTATCTAATCAATAAATGGTAATGTTAGGCCGGAAAGAGGAAAATATCAGCCACCTGCAGTTTGAGGAAATGCAGTATTGGCATATAAGTATTCCATTTTTTCTTTGTGCTTCAGCTCTTCATTGGCTATTCTGGTCAGCATGTCTCTGACCTCACTTCCTTGGTGCATTTCAGCAAGCTCCGAATAAAACTTATAGGATCTGCCTTCTCTGTGAGAAGCTATTAGAAATACATCTTCTCTCTTCATGTCTTTCGCAATTTCGGGTTCTTCTTGATGCTCCGCGATTTTATAATGAACGACATCACTCATTCGTAAAGCCTTGGAACCGAATTTGCCTTCGCGATAATCGACCAAAAATGCCTTGTGTTTTTTCTCTTCACCAGCAACCCACTCCAAGGTGTCTTTGGCGCTTTTGTCGTCAATTTGATCGAACAGCTCCATATAGAACGCGTAAGCCTCTTCCTCTCTTTGTATCGCTGTATCAATAACTTGCAAAATTGTTTTATCTTCCATTATAATCCTCCTTTTCCAAGCTTAGCCTCGAGGCATTAAAAAACTCTCCGATCCCTAAAATAATTGCATAAAACACTTTATTATACACAGGAAACAAGATAATGCAATCCATAACCCACCTATTTTGTTTCCGTAAAATTTATATAATAATCAGTTGCTGTTTTGTTCTATTCTTTATTATAAGCATGGATATAAATTTGACAATTTCACCTTATTTTGCTTGCTCAGGTGTAGGATAAGACATGTGAATGAACTGACACGGTTAGAGGAATACGCGGCTCGTGGATAAAAATAGCGCCTCATCAAAGGAAATGTTGACACCCGATGAAACGTTCGTATCTCCCGAGATGCTTATTGATCGGAAAAGTCGATTTTATATCATTGGTGCCGCCCTGCTTGCACTCTTTCTTTCAGCCCTTGACACGCTGGTCATGGGAGCTGCCATACCCACCATCGTGGCAGATCTGGGGGGATTGCACTTGTATAGTTGGGTTTTCACGGCTTATCTTCTCACTCGTGCAATATCCCTGCCGATTTTTGGCAAGCTTTGTGACCTTTTCAGCAACAAAAATCTTTATATTATTTCCATTGTCATTTTTCTGCTAAGCTCAATTTGCGCCGGGATAGCAAACAGTATGACTCAACTCACACTGTCCCGCGCCCTCCAGGGCGTGGGTGCAGGTGGGAACTTCGCCCTGGCATACATCGTGCTTGCCGATATTTCCGCTCCTGAGAAGCGGGGTAAAATGATGGCGCTGATCAGTTTTGTATGGGGTTTATCGAGCGTTCTGGGTCCCCCTTTAGGTGGATTTATCGTCCATTATGTTTCATGGCGATGGATTTTTTTCATCAATATCCCTTTAGGGGGTCTCGCCCTTTTCGGAATCTTGATTTATCTAAAGGAAACAAGAGAGAAGAAACGGAAAGCTTCCATTGACTATCTTGGCGCCCTGACCCTTTCGACGACAATTTTTGCCCTGCTAACAGCATTTTTAGTAGGTGGACGAACCTATTCCTGGACTTCCCCTCAAATTATCCTTTTGTTACTGATAACCATGATCTCGGCGATAGCCTTTTACCATGTAGAAAAACGGGCCAAGGAACCCATTCTTCCTTTGGATTTTTTCCGGGTCAAAGGTTTTAGTATAGGCAACGGCGCGGCCTTTTTTGCCAGCTTCGGCATATTTTCACTCTCTGCCTTCAGCCCACTTTTTATTCAGGGTGCTCTCGGTAAAACCCCGGCGCAACTGGGGCTAGCCATGATACCCTTAAGCCTGGGATGGTCAGTTGGGGCCTGGGCATGCGGGCAAATGGTCCATCTGGTAAAGGAAAAGCCTTCCGCCTTGCTGGGCTCCTACCTGCTTGTGGCCGGAAGTGGAATGACGCTCTTTTTTTCAACATCCACCACACTGGTATCGTGCTCTATTGTTTTGGCTATTGCAGGCCTGGGCATGGGTTTTGTATCGATATCCACGCTGCTGTTGGTACAGAACAGCCTATCTAATTCTGATCTGGGCGTTGCCACCGCCTCACACCAATTCAGCAGAACATTGGGAGGTACCATCGGCATCGGTGTTTCAGGCAGTTTCGTAATCGCTAAACTATCAAAAACGATAGATACCTTGACAAATTCGGGAGTTAGCGAGAAAATCCAGATGTCTCTCAGCACCGGTTTGCACCAAGGCGTTGAGAACCTTTTGCGGCCTGAAATTCAGGGGATGCTTTCTACACAGGCTCAAAAATTGCTTCAGAATGCTATTGCTCAGGGAGTGAGCATGGTGTTTTGGCTATCATTGATAACAGCCATAGTATGCTCGATTTTTAGTCACAAGCTACCTAAGCGAAATGATGGTTCTTAAGGGGAATGATTGGAACGTATTGAACGCAATATACTTTTGACAAATTGAATCCGGTTGCTTATCTTGGAACAAACAAAAAGGAAGGCTGAAATATTTTCGTGAAATATCCGGGCTGAGCATTTTAACAAAATCATGAACAACATATCGAACCAGGAAAAAGGGTGCTGCGGACAGGAAAAAGACTCCTTACCATGCGGCACAGAAGCGGATCTTCGACCGTTAACCACAACCCCGAGTGAGGAAATTGCATGTTGTGGCCCTCCAATTCAGCCGGACGACAACCCTTTTGGACGG
>CALANC010000141.1 GCA_937925895.1 uncultured Desulfobacterales bacterium | reverse complement strand
GGTCTTCATACCACACCCGTTTGATAAGATCCTTAAAGGCGCTATGGTCCTGAAAAACGACAATACAGCCATGAACCTTTTTGTCCATGCCGTATAGCGGCCAGATAACCTTGGTAATGCTTAGTTTTTCGTCGCTTTGATCTGTCAATTCAATATCCAGATCAACACCGGATTGAAGACTTTCCTCCATGGTTTTATGGAATGTGCATTCTCCACCGCATAGGGTGTTCAGAAAGACAGTGTGGCAAGACTTCCCAACAACATCAGATCGTTTCTGTCCCGTGATGAACTCTGCAGTGCGGTTTATTGAAATGATCTCCCGGTTCGGAGATGAAATAATAGCTCCGATGGAAAGATAGTCAAAAATACTACCTAATTGGCCGCCTTTGATCAGAATATCATCCATTGTCTTGGCTTTTGCCTGTGTTTAGCCTTTTGTTCTTTCAGGAAGTTTTATGGTAAATGTGGAGCCTTTCATTTCTTCTGACTCAACTGTTATGATACCTTGGTGATCATCAACGGTTTTTTTGGTTATCATCAATCCAATGCCTGCTCCTCGGGGACCTTTGGTGCTGAAAAAACCCTGGAATATTTTTTCCCTGACCTCTTCTGCCATTCCACCGCAGTTATCTGTAACCTGATACTCAACCCCATATCCATCCGCCTTGACCGTTTTCAGCACGACTTCTTTTTTTTGCTTGCCTGGTTCATGATCTAGGCACGCATCGATAGCATTGGCAACGAGATTAAGAAGACACCGGTGGATCCCTTCCGGATCGAAGTAAAACGGTGTCAAGTCAGAAGCAAGTTCCATTTTAAGTTCAATACCATTTTCTTTCGCGCTTGGTGTCATTAGATTGCCGACCTCGTTGGCCGGCTTGTTAGGATCACACAATTGGAATTTGACCTCGGTAACTTTGGCATAATCGAGTAAATCCATGGACAGGTTTTTTATTTTGTCCACATTTCCCTTCACCATTTCCCAACCCTGGTCCAAGTATTTCTTGTTGTCCAGCTCAATCCCCTTTCCTAAAACGAAAATTCCTCCTTTGAGAGCACTGGCGATATTTTTTATGGTGTGGGACAAACCGGCAATGGTCTGGCCGACTGCGGCGAGTTTTTCCGCTTCGACAAGTTTTTCAGTTTTTTCCTTAACGAGATCCTCCAGATTTTCAGTATGTTCCCGAAGTTGACGTCGCATACTGATCCGTTCGTGAGCTCTTTTCAAGGCAATTTCTAACACTTCGTCGTTAATCGGTTTAGTGACAAAATCGGTAGCCTCGAGTTTCAGGCTCTCAATTGCCAACTCCATATCCCCGTGACCGGTAATCATAATCACTTCCGTATCAGGGATTTCTTCTTTAATTAGACCTAAAAGATCAATGCCGTCCATACCGGGCATCTTGATATCGGTCAGTACGATGGTTGGTTTCTCATCTCTGAAGATGCGCAATCCTTCCTCGCCGCTGTCTGCCGTTAACACTTCATATCCCCTATCGGCAAGGGATATACCAAGAACCCTTCGAATACCCTCTTCATCATCTATGAGTAAAATCGACTTGTCCATTATTCCTCATCGGGTAAGGGAAACGTTATAATAAAAGAGGCTCCCTTGCCTTCCTCGGTTTTAATTTTTATGCCTCCGCCACAATCCTTTATAATACCGTAGCTAATGGAAAGGCCGAGGCCCGTACCTTCACCAGCACTTTTTGTGGTAAAGAAGGGCTCGAACACCTTGTCTAAAATATCATTCGGGATTCCTTTCCCGGTATCACTCACTTCAGCAACAACATTTTCCCCTTCGATCCTTGTTTTAAGCATAATTTTCATACCGTCGTGTTCATGCTTTTTTGCACCCCATTTTTCCTCAATGGAATCCCTTGCATTCAACAGAAGATTGATAAACACCTGTTCCAAGCGGCTGGGGTCAGCCATGATCATGGGTAAATTCTCTTCAATTTCCCACAACACTTCTATCCCCCGCACCTTAAGCTGTTGGCTAAAAATTTCAAACGCACTTCTCAGCACGTCGTTTAACTGGACCTGTTCAAAGGTCATATCGGATTTCCGGCCGAATTGTCTCATGCGATTGATAATTTTGGTGGCCCTGTCCACGTGACCGTCGATCTCTTCCGACATGGTCAAAAGAATTTCATCCTCGATCTTTTCATTTTTATTTATCTTTTTCATAAAAAAACTGCTGGCGGTTTTTATCACCGAAAGGGGTTGATTAAGCTCGTGGGCAACACCGGTCGCCATTTCACCCAACGTGGCCATCTTGCTGGCCTGTATTAATTGCTGCTCAGCTTCCAGTTTCTTGGTTATGTCGCTGATGGTAACCAGAAGAACTTTTTCGTCTGCATACTCGGAGACCGAAATCCTGATGTCAACAAAAAGGATTTTACCCTTTTTGTTGATGTGTTTCACCTGATTCAACACCGAAGAAGTTTTTATGCTTAACTCATATTTATCTCGGTCTTGATCAACAAACAGGTCCAAGAAATTGCTCGTTATCATCTCTTCTTTGTCATATCCGTAAACAGTCTTCACACTTTCATTGCAGTCAAGAATTTCAAGGGTGTCCCAATGGAGTACAAACACCGGATTTGGTATATTATCAAAAATAGCATGGTATTTTTTTTCCGATCTCTCGAGTTGTTCTTCCAGCACCCTCCTTTGGGTAATATCCAGATTCATCTCCATGGCGGCAACCACCTCGCCCTTGGAGTCCATAATTGGAGAAGTCCTTACAATCCAGTGTTTTCTCGTGCCGTCCTTGGTGATTCCCATCTCTTCGCTGTAATGAGACTTGCCGTCCTCAAATGTTCTTTCAACCGGGCAAACCGGACACTTCTCATCGCGCCCTTTATAGGCACGGTAGCAGTAATCTCCCGGTTTTGGATCAAACTTATCAGCAAACTCTCTGTTGTATTGAATCAATCTGTAATCTCTGTCTTGAACTGTAATGATACAGGGAACGAGTTCAAAAAGATTCTGGTATTCATCCATTTGTTTGTTCAATAGTGCCTGCTTCTCGGCGATTGATTGGCCCATTTTGTTAATTGCCACCGCCAATTGGTCGAGTTCTCCATTATCCTTGACGTCAATTTCGCTTGAATAATCCCCTTTGGTGATGCGTTGGGTTCCCTCGATCAGCTTTTTCATGGGTTGCTTCACAAATCTTAACACCAGAACACTTATAATTGCAGATGTGACCAGGAAAACAAAAAGCGCAAACATGATTATCCATTTTTTAAAATTGAATAACGCTTTGTCAGGTTCACCCATGGAAACCACAACATCAAGAATGCCCAGGACCTTTTGTTCGTTTGAGTGGACATGGCAGTCGTTGGATGAACATCCGGATTCATTATAAATTGGGCTGATAATCCCCAGAAGACGGTTCCCTTTTGGCGAATATAACGTCCGGGTCCTATCAGCCAGGCTGAAAATTGATTTCGGCGGATCGGTCATGTGGCAGCTGTTACACGCCTCTTCTTTGATGTTGGCAAGCTGATCAATTTCATAATTCCTGTTAGAGAATTTTATCCTGCCGTTTTCATTGTATATACGTATGGCTTCAACGCTTTCCTGCCTGCTTATATTTTTTATGATCTGATTGATGTCGTCCCTGGAGTTTATCATCATGGCATAATGGGTCCCCAGTCTGATGGTGTTACTCAATTGATCAGCTCCAGACACAATTGTCTCTTTCAATTTTTTCTTTTGAAAATCGATATTGAAATAAGCCCAGGTGGAAATACCAATAAATAGAGTCAGCCCCACTGCTCCGATCAATCTGGTGACCAGGCTAAATCGAAAAATATTGGAGAATTTAAACATCGCTGATTCTCACATTTAGATTGAATAATGCTTGATTAGTGTTTAATCTATAACCTGAATCTTGCGTATTAAAACCTCCGACTGGTGCAAGAGGTAGTTGTAGATCGATAAACTTTATTTTGATGACTATCCTAAATAGCTTCGATGGTCAACAAAATGTAGCATAATGTTGCAAGAAACCAATACCTGTCCTATGGATGCAAAATTTCGGTGCAAATCCCTAAAAAATCAGGAAAATTTTGGATGAAGGTGAGCGTAATTTTCAATATTTTTTTAGCCTCCTTATGTTCAGGTTTTTTACTATTTATTTCTTGTAACTTCAGGGGGTTCGAGCCGTCGCTTGTTGATACTACTAAGACGATACGAAAAGACGGAGAACTGGAATTCGTGGGATCGGATGGTTCTGTTTTAGCGTCAATCGACATCGAAATAGCAGATACGCCCCGGACGTTGGCAAAAGGGCTTATGGGTCGAGGTTCTCTCGATGATACCCAAGGCATGTTGTTTATTTTCGCAAAAATCAAGCCAAAGAAATTTAAAATGCTAAACACCCTGGTCCCCCTTGACATCATTTTTATTAAAACATCGGGTTGCGTTGTGAATATTGCCGAATTTACCGCACCGATGTCAGAACGGGTCTACGCCTCAGAAAAACCGATCAAATATGCCGTTGAGGTTCGCGCCGGTTTTGCAAAACGATTCAAAATTGAGAAAGGGACTTGTATTCGGTGGAGACGTGAATAACATACCGATATTTACCTTTATGCGGAAAACAAAACAGAACCATCTGCAAAAAATTTGGAGTAATCCATAGAGGGTTCAAGGGGCCAAGGGTTCAAGGATTCAAGTGAAATGCAAAAAACCACAAAGATCTGAAAGTTTAGCTAAAGTCGTACAGACTTGATTTGGATCTTAATATGATAAAAAAAATTAACATCTTTTAAGATGATACAAAAGAAGTTGAGAAGATGCGCTTTGCGCTAATAAATTCGTTGGAAACAAACACTTGGATCCTTGACTCCTTGACCGGATGCACCCCGCAAGCCCCGCCGTTTTTGGCGGGGTTGAGGGGTGCTAAATAAATTGCAAAATTCCTTACCGGGGCGCGAAGCACGGCCGTAAGGCAAAACCCCCGC
>CALANC010000140.1 GCA_937925895.1 uncultured Desulfobacterales bacterium | reverse complement strand
AGTTCAGCATTCCGGCTCAAAATGCTCGCATACTATTATTCGGTTTAGCCGGTTGAGCGCCGTGTTCAGTTTGTCCGTTGTTCAGTTAATAATTAGATCAAGAATCTTTCAATCTTTAACGGGCTCAACGGGTAACGGGCCAACCGGCCAACCTTTTTCTATTCATTTTTGTTTTCAATTCATTCGCAAAATGTTAAATAAGCTGTCGGATTATCCAAAATAAAAAGGCTGTTTAAAAGGTGGCAGGAGCAATAAATTGGCAACTGGAATCAGTCGAAGAGATTTTTTAAAGTATTCCGGGACAGCCGGTGGCGCCTTATTATTAGGCATGCAAGGAGATCTGGTTATGGCGAATCGTAAAAGCCGAGTTGCGTTTGTAAACACCGAAGATCGAAAATCAGGGGTTTCATTATCCATAAAAACCTTGGGTATAAACCCGGTAAAAAACAAAGATGTCCTCATCAAACCCAATTTCAATACTGCTGACCATACCCCCGGATCAACGCATAATGATACACTCGTTGCCCTGGTAGAAGAGGTCTGGAAGATGGGGGCTAAATCGGTCAATCTGGGTGAGCGAAGCTACCCGCCTACCCGATCGGTCATGGAGCAAAAGGGTATCCTTCCGCTTATGGGAAAACTGGAGGTTAAAATTATCGATTTCGATGATCTTGACGAAAAGGATTGGGTCAAGGTCAAGCCCAATGCGTCTCATTGGCAGGACGGATTTCGGGTTGCACGACCCATCCTTGAGTCCGAATGTCTCATTTCTACCTGCTGTCTGAAGACCCACCAGTACGGGGGTGTCTTTACGATGTCACTCAAACTTCATGTCGGCGTGGTTCCGACAAGCCGGCATGGCTATAATTATATGAGTGAACTTCACCAATCACCCCAGCAGCGCAAACTGATTGCCGAGATAAATGCGCCGTTTGCACCCGACCTGGTCATTTTGGACGGAATTGACGCTTTTGTAGATGGTGGCCCAGCGGATGGTAAGCGCGCGCAAGGCAATGTCTTTCTCGCCTCCCGCGATCGAGTGGCGATTGATGCAGTCGGCCTGGCGATATTGCAATCACTTGGAAGTAACCATCAAATCATGAATACAAAGATTTTTAAACAGGAACAAATTGCCAGAGCTGCTGAAATCGGTTTAGGAGCGGCATCCCCTTCAGAGATCGAGGTATTATCAGCCAACGAGGAAAGTCAAAAATATCGAGACCGCGTTGTTGAGATATTAAACAAGGGTTAATATCCTACGAACATGTTTTCAGTGGCTCTCAGATGGATCCTCATCGATTAGCGAATCCAATCCATCACAAAATCGATTTAACTCCCATTTTTACTTTCTCAACCTCAAAGGCTATCGTTCAAATACCAATAGTGTTCCTGAAAGCGTGAAGGCAAACAACCGAATCTGTTAATTCTAAATCAAATCCCTTGACCGACAATATCGCTACATCACTCCTTCGGATTTTCGGGCATTTTCTGCAAGTCGTATAACGACCGAATGTTGAGCGTTTTTCGTGGCGCTATCCAAACCAATTCTGCAGACGGATAAAACTGATTCGTTGCCTTGGTTTATAACGTCTTAGCCTTGATTGATGGTCTTTCGTTTTCATTCGACCGTTATCACAAAATTATTGATCCTTACCTCCTGCTCCTGGAATTTGATCCGAATCATTATGGGAAGCCGATCGAATTGTCATCTGCACAGCGATGATTGACAACACAGGATTTATATCAACACGCAGAAAGTCAAAACAACCGATTTTACCCTATCGGGTGTTAAGAAAAAAGCATTGACGGAATCCGGCCACAAAGACACCGAAGCCTACTTCACATGTTATCATGATCTGAGAAGCAAGCCGGTCAGCCGCGTATAAGACTTTTTGCTTATGTTAAATGAGACGATGTAATAGATTGATTCTCGAAACCCGTGCATGGGAAATGTTGGCGATTAATGTTCAGCAAGACCTTATCCAGGGGGCCTCCATATCGAAAGTGGAAAGATAACATCCTTGACTATTGAATAAAATTCATATAGATTTTCATTAGTTACTTCAAAGTTGACTCTAAATCGACGACTTCAAAATTAACTCGGGGACTCTGAAATGAATTCCTACGTGGAAAAACCTTCTTTGATCCCATATTTAAAGCTTACCGATGCTATGTTTTATTTGAAGTTGTCGATGACCGCAAATGGGAGCCCTTATCATAAAATGCCTGGGTTCCCATTTCTCATTGTGAGTGACACGGACCCACTTGCATTAATATTGGAGGGTACGCTCTTAAGCGATGCCGGAGCAAACATCAAACCTGTTTTTCTTCTAACTCAGAAAGACGAATATCATGTGGTGAAGGATGAGATATATCCGGTTACCAATCATGACATAGATCATGCCTGGCAAAACTTATTTGCTTTTCTGAAAGCCCGGAATGAAAATGATGCGATCTTCCTTTTTAAGGATCAACTCGACGACGAAGGCACGCTTCTGCCCTGGTCGCCCTTATTTTTTTGTCAACACCGGAAGGAATTTTTCCAGCCACCATGCCCCACGTGCGGGTTTCCACTAGAGATGGCCAGTGATGATGATCTGCTGTCCGGTTTAGGCCTGCAACCCTATTCAATGTCACTCAAAAGATACCTGTTTTGTGCGCACTGTTACGATACACGCGGCGAATCTAATTTTTATGTGCGCGTGTTGACTTCGTCAGATCCGGCAATTTTAAGGGACCAACAGGATCTTATTGGCGGGTTCGACCAATTGGTACAGGATGCAAATCGAAATGCCAGTATACCATGTCTTAAATGTGACGGTTTCAAGCGATGTTATGAAACAGACAAGTTGGCGAAGACAAGAATCGTTCCCATTTCCTTTTATCCCTTTTATATGATAGCCCTGCCTGCTCCCTCGGTGCATTTTCTCGATCTTTTACCGTTACTGGCCGGAGCTGACATTGATGAGCCGCTAAGCCGTCTTGACGCAGAAGGTCAGTGGGGTC
>CALANC010000139.1 GCA_937925895.1 uncultured Desulfobacterales bacterium | reverse complement strand
TAATGGGCGGAAAGCAGCCAATATCTAATTTCTCTTCCTGAACACCCCATATCCATCAGATCAGAAAGGGTGGCACCTGCACCCTGTTCGTCTACCTTTTTGCCATCCACGAGAACCCTGTCGCAATGCACCCAATATTTGGCGAGTGGCTTGCCTGTAAGAGAACCGGCAATGGCGATTTCATTTTCATGGTGGGGGAAGACCAACTCTCGGTTGCTGGTGTGGATATCATAGCTTTCTCCAAGATGTTTCATAGACATGGCCACACACTGGATGTGCCACGACGGTCGTACATTTCCCCAGGCGGTCTTCGTAAATATTCCCCTTCTCAACTCAGGGAGAGTGGATCTTTTTAGTAGGGTAAAGTCTCTTGGATTATCCTTTTCATATTCGTCCAGGTCTACTGTGGCGCCCAATTTTATCTTGTTAATATCGATGCCTGACAGTTTGCCGTAATCGGCAAAGCGAGAAATATCGAAGTACAAAGACCGTAGTTTCTCATAGGCACATCCTTTTTTAACCAGTTTTTCAACCAGATCAATCATAGCGCCGATATGTTCGCTCGCCTTAGGATATTTATTTGCTGGTTTAATTTCAAGAATATCCATATCTTTTTTGAATGAATCAATATGTTTTTCGGTAAATTCCAACAGATCCATACCTGCTTTTTCAGATCCGTTTATGGTCTTATCATCCAGATCTGTTATGTTCATGATATGGTTTACATCGTAACCCCTGAATTTTAAATACCTGCACAGTAAATCTGAAAATACGTAACGCCGGGATTCTCCGATGTGCATTCTCGCATGCGCTGTAGGTCCGCATGTATAAAGGGAGACCTTTTCCGGCAAAATCGGTTCAAACGGTTCCTTGCTCCGACTCATGGTATTGTACAATTTCAGTCCAACTTTTTCGCGCACCGCAAAAAGGGGTGTGCTGAGGTATCGTTCACCGCTGTCCGGGAATATCGCCACAATGGTGCCCTCAACCATGCGCTCCGCTTGTTTTTGAGCAATTACCATGGCTGCTCCACTGCTCATGCCTACAAAGAGACCTTCCTTTTTTGCCAGCTGTCGCGTCATTTCAAAGGCCTCTTCATCGTCGACATTTATAATCTCATCAAGCCGATTTTTTTCGAAAATTTCCGGACGATAAGCCTCTTTCATATTTTTTAAACCCTGGATTTTATGACCCAGGTAAGGTTCAACACCGACGATCCTTATATCAGGATTATATTCTTTCAGCCGTCTCTCCAGCCCCATAAGCGTTCCACTAGTGCCCAAGGTGGCCACAACTGTTGAGACTTTTCCGCCGGTTTGCTGCCAGATTTCAACAGCCGTGCCAAAATAATGGGATTGCCAGTTGGCAGGGTTATTAAATTGATCCGCCATAAAGTAGGCCTGCGGATTTTCTCGAGCAAGGCGGTATACCTCTTCGATTGCTCCATCGGTTCCAAGGTGGCCGGGCGTAAGCAAAATATCCGCTCCGCGCGCTTTCAGAATCTTTTGCCGTTCAATACTGACAGCCTCGGACATGGTTAAGAGAAGTTTATATCCCTTTACCGAGCATATAAGGGCAAGGCCGATTCCCGTGTTCCCGCTTGTGGCCTCGATCACCGTTTTATCAGGGGTGAGCGCTCCTGATTTTTCGCCATCTTCGATCATAAAGAGCGCCGGCCGATCCTTGACCGAACCGCCTGGATTAAAATACTCAAGTTTTGCCAGAATGCTTACTTTTGGGTTTGGATTAAGATGCTTAATTTCAATAAGGGGTGTATTGCCTATGGTGTCGAGAATAGATCGTGTCATATTTTAGGATTCCACATTTAACTTCAGTTCAGTTTTAATCCAGCAGACAATGTTCGCTTGATTTCTTTTTGAACTTGCTTTTCGTTCTTCGATGCATCGATAATTCTAAACCGTTCGGCCTCGAGGCGTGCGAGCTTTAGATAACCTGACCTTACCTTTTCATGAAATGACAGCGTCTCTTCCTCAAAACGGGTTTCAACCCCGGTCCTTTTGCCGTTTTTTATCTGTTTCCAGGCACGTGAGAGGCCAATTTCAGTTGGGAGGTCAAGAAGGATCGTAATGTCGGGTTTTAGATCTTTGGCTATCAGTTTGTGCAGGTTGTTTATTATCCCGAAATCGAGCCCCCTTGCAAATCCTTGGTACACGACGGTGGCATCATAATAGCGGTCACATATAACCGTCTTGCCATCTGACAATAAAGGATGAATCAGCTCATGGATATGCTGAGCACGATCCGCATTATACAACAGAAGTTCGGTCAAGGGATTCATTTTCTTACTCATAGGATCCAAAAGGATAGCCCTGATCTTTTCTCCTATTTTGGTTCCACCGGGTTCTCTGGTTAACACGCAGTCATGCCCTTTGCTTTGTAATAACTCAACGACATATTTTGCCTGAGTCGTCTTTCCTGAGCCTTCTATTCCTTCAAGGGTGATAAACATAGCATTATTTTTTTTAATGGGTCGAACTATTCTACCTTTTTTCCCTTATAAAAATGGCGATCCAGAACCCTATGAAATGAAGTCCAGGTCTCATTTGGATCTTCTGATTCGATAAAATCCCGGATGCCTTTTACTTTAGAATCCAATTCATCGATATAATTCAACACCACAGCTTCTATTGTTTTGGGTGGTTCGGGTGAGCCGAATTCTCGAGAACCGTGATGACTTACAATCATATGCTTCAGCAAAAGCAGTTGATCTTTCGGGAAATCCTTGATTTCGGCAAGTTTTTCATCGACCATCTCAAGTCCCATTACAATATGGCTCAACAACCTGCCTTCGTCAGAATAATCTATGGAGACTTCGTATTCATATTCTCTCACCTTGCCTATATCGTGAAGCAAAGCACCTGTTAGAAGAAGATCTCTGTTAATTCCACTATAATGCCCGGCAACCTTGTCGGCCAGCGAAACCATGGACAGGGTGTGTTCTAAAAGACCACCGATATAAGCGTGGTGCATTCTTTTGGCAGCAGGTGCAGCTTTGAAATTTCGAACAAACTCCTCGTCGTTCCAAAAAGCTTCAATAAGCTTTCTAAAAAAGTCCGTTTCAAGGGAAGATGTTATCCTTATCAGACGGTCAAACATGCTATCGATATCTCGACTGGTTGCGGGCAAGAAATCTGCTGGGTCAATCAATTCACGTGAACATGCTTCCATATTTTTTATGACAAGTTGAAATTCACCCTTGTATTCGTTTACTTTCCCCTGAATGCGTACAAAGTCACCCGAAGCTGCAGCAGCTGATATCTTCTCCACATTGTCCCACACCACTCCCTTGATAACCCCTGTTTTATCGGAAAGTGTGACATTTAAAAAATTATTTCCATCCCTTTTCTGTGCCATGGTTTTCTCGGCTAACACAAAAATGTCATCTACGAAACCACCCACCTTGATGTCGTGTATAAACTGATTTTTCATGGTATAAAATTTAGGATCAATTAAAATAGTGTTATTTCTTTACCACCGTATCCATATCTTTTGCCCATCGCTTGAGATCCTCAAGCGCATGGTAATCTGTCATATCGCATTTAATGGGAGTTATGGAGATAAAATTTCCATCCAGGGCCGATGCATCAATATCAGGGTTGTTATCAGGTGTTTTGCTTTCGTGTCCGTGCCAGTAATATGATCGATTGCGGGGATCGACTCTTTTTTCCATGTACTCGGCATAAAGAACAGTCCCCTGTCTGCTTATTTGTACGCCCTTCACGGCATCCATAGGAATATCTGGTATATTAACATTTAAGATGGTTCCAACTGGAAGACCATTTTTTAGGGTTTTTTCTGCCAGGATCACGGTAAAATCGGCAGCGTCTTCAAAGTTCGCCAATTGACGCCCTTTCATGGAGACGGCAATGGCAGGCATCTTGTATAAAGCAGCTTCTTTGGCAGCTGCAACTGTTCCGGAGTAGTTGATATTCACACCTACATTTGCTCCGGGATTGATTCCTGAGATCACCATGTCCGGTTTTGTGTCCAATATTTCCATTATACCAATTTTTATACAGTCTGCCGGCGTTCCATTGACAGCATATCCCGGGCAATCTCTGTTAACATTTACCAAAGTTGCACGAAGTGGTTGATGCAGAGTGATTCCATGCCCCACGGCACTTCGCTCACGATCGGGGGCAATTACGGTTACAGCGTGTTTTTGCGAAAATTTCCTATAAAGCGCCCAGAGTCCGTCCGCGTATATACCATCATCGTTTGTCAAAAGAATGTTCATTTTTTTATGTCATTCTGTTGCTTGCAAAGTCTTGCTATAAAATATTATCATAACTACATCTTGACTTTTTTCATCAAAATGGCATTTATACTTGATATTTTAACGGTATTCAAGATGTTATTCTCCAAGCGGAATCTTTTTAGAACATGAGCTATCTGAAAAACTTATGCCTATCACCACAGAAACGTTTTGACCACGGCAGACTATTTTCCACCCAACGAAAACCCATTGTATATCACCTGAGAACAATATCCGAGGGCTTGAAATCGTATCCTATTTACAAAATGGGTTTCTATCTCGCGCTGTTGGTATTTTTTATGGTTGTTTTTGCAGGTCATAGTTCGGCTGATGACAGATTTAAAGACGATCCGGAAAAGCCGTGGCATATTGTGGCAGATGAAATAGGTTATGACGATCGAACAAACCAATATATCGCCAGAGGCAATGTTACCGTAACCAAAGAAAGTAAAACTCTGAGCGCCGATTATGTCCGTTTTGATCAAAAAAACATGAAAGTTTTTGCAGAAGGGCATGTACTCATGACCTTGGGAAAAGATCTATTGACCGGCAGCAGTTTGG
>CALANC010000138.1 GCA_937925895.1 uncultured Desulfobacterales bacterium | reverse complement strand
GTATCTAACCTCTTCTTTTTTCATGCGCTCATACTTTGCCTTCAGAAAACGATTATGTTCTTCCAACTCATCCGGATTTAAAAAGAGTGATTTGACCAGATTACGTTCTTTGCTGTTGCGTGTATCCATGCCGTTTGTGGCCCAACTATCTTTATTGCTTGGTTCTGATTTAAGGTGATCCGGGAACTCAACGGGTTCCATCATCTGGCCTATCAGGCCATCGCCTAAAATCATAACAGGATTCCGATATTTTTCCGCCAGTGGAAACGCCATCATGACCATTTCTACAGCTTCCTGAACACTAGCCGGCGCCATAACAAGCAATCGATAGTCACCATGGCCACCCCCTTTTGTGGCCTGAAAATAGTCGGCCTGTGATGGCAGAATTCCTCCCAATCCCGGACCGCCGCGAACAATATTTACGAACACTGCCGGACACTGTGCCGATGATATATAACTTATGGCTTCGCTCATGAGACTTATGCCGGGACTCGACGATGTAGTGAAAACCCGGGCTCCGCATCCTGCAGCACCGAAGAGCATATAACCGACCGCAACTTCACTCTCCCCCTGTAAAAACATGCCGCCGACTTCCGGCATCCGTCGTGACAGGTATTCGGCTACTTCAGATTGTGGGGTTATCGGATAGGCAAAATAGTTGAGACATCCGGCTTTGATAGCGGCCTCTCCAATGGCTTCGTTTCCTTTCATCAATATTTTGCCCATATTTTCCTCCAATTCCTTCTATTCTGCTTTATCTTCTACGACCTTTTTTATGGTAATTGCCACATCAGGACACATGATGCAGCACGTAGTACAGTGAATGCAGTCTTCCGGTCGTGCTTGATAAACCGGAAAATACCCCATTGTATTTACTTCATCGGACATTTCCAGGACAGTCTTTGGACAAACAGCCACACATAATTGGCACCCTTTGCACCTGTTTTTGTCGACAATATGTTCATATGCCATGCTGCTGAGCTCCTCTCAAATAATATGAGTTCTTCTTCACACGAAATTGTTAAACTTTAGCCCGAATTTTTCGTACGTCTGATGCGCCCAGAGGGTGAAAAATTTTCAGGAAATATTCGGGTTAGGTGTCCGAAACCTTTCAGCTTTTTTCCATGGCGGAACAAGCTGTCTGCCAATAGGGAGTATCGGACAGGAAAAATACTCGGCATTTATTTTCGGCAACAATTCTACCGACACGGTAATAAACTCGAGCGGCAAATTGCTCTCGTCGGAAAATGTTCGAACAAAATCATACCCTCTATATATGTCGTCGGTCTTGGTCTCATCTATCATATTTGCGTTCCCGACGATACCGGTTATTTTCATTTTTGAGGCTTTTTCAATCTCTTCACGCATTTTGAGACATCCGAGTATGGTATCCGTAAAGGGCCGAAAAGGATTCACGACCTGAATCATGTGAACAGATTTACCGCGAAATGAATCCGCAAGAGCCGCCAAAACGATAGCACCAACATGATCTCCACCGGCGTCAATCAATGTCAGTTGGCTCGGCCGGCGGATTAAACCGGCTATCATCGGGCTCAAGATGGGTAAATCGGCCTGAAGGTATTTTTCAGGAGGTAAAATCACATCAATTCCCAGCTCTGAAAGCGTTTTTTTTGCCTCCCTGGTTCTAAAGTAAGGATTAACAAGATCCAGATCTGCGATCTCGACGTCTAAACCTGCTCGCTTTCGGTCCACAGCGAGATTGATGGAAACTTCAGTCTTTCCACTCCCGTAACTCCCAACTATGACAACGATACCTGTTAGGTTTTTCACTTGTTTACCCTAACGCATTAATAGAACCGAATCTTTTACACTCCAAAATTAAAGCTGTCTTGTATTTTCATTTTATTTAGGTGTCAAGTCATAAATCCCCGCTATACCGCTTTAATATTGGCTTAAATTCGGGTTATTCTTCCCTTTCTTCCGTTCTTTTTTCTTTTGCTTTCAAACTGCGCCACTTGTCGAGCATCTTTTTTATCGACTTTTCATAACCCCTGTCCGTCGGCATGTAGAAAATGTGGTTCTCCAGTTCTTCCGGCAGGTAATTTTGGGGAACATATGCATCTTGATAGTCATGCGCATATTTGTAATCTTTCCCGTATCCGAGGGTTTTCATCAATTTCGTCGGTGCATTTCTGATATGAAAAGGGACCGGAAGGGCCCCTGAATTGCCGATGGTTTCTTTAACTTTCTCATTAGCCACGTATACGCTGTTACTTTTTGGAGCTGTAGCCAGATATACGGCTGCCTGGGCCATCGACAACTCACCCTCCGGATGTCCGAGAAATTTGAAAGCTTCCATGGCACTCATTGCTATTCCGAGCGCATGGGGGTCGGCATTGCCGATATCCTCAGATGCAAACCTGACCATTCTTCGGGCAATATAAAACGGGTCTTCTCCGGCCATCAACATTCGATTGAGCCAATAGACGGCAGCATCAGGATCACTTCCTCTTAGACTTTTGTGGAAGGCGGAAATAAGGTTATAGTGCTCTTCCGCGGATTTGTCGTACAAAAGCGCCTTTTTTTCCAAAGCATGTTCCACATCCTTAAAGGTGATCCGAACCGGCTCACTTTTTCGCGAATCATCACTTTCCGATATCGCCATGGAAGCCGAAATTTCAAGGCTGTTTAGAGCAGTGCGGGCATCCCCATCTGCAATACGAATAAAATATGAGAGCGCATCCCCATCCACAACCAGTTTCATGTTTCCCAGTCCCCTTTCCTTGTCCCAGAGAGCATTGTCTATTATGGCGGCAATATTATCTGGAGAAAGGGCCTTTAAGGTTATGACACGACATCTCGACATGAGTGCCGGAATCACTTCAAAGAAGGGATTTTGGGTGGTAGCACCGATTAGTGTTATCAATCCGATTTCTACATGGGGAAGAAATGCATCCTGCTGCGACTTGTTGAACCTGTGTATCTCATCTACAAAAAGAACGGTTCTTTTACGGTAAAGTTTTTGTAGGTTTTTGGCCTCTTCTATGACCTCCCTGATCTCTCTTATGCCCGAAAGTACAGCAGAAAAATGTACAAAATGGCAACTGGTTTCATGGGTAAATATCCGGGCCAGAGTCGTTTTTCCACACCCCGGTGGCCCCCAGAGTATCATTGAAAAAATCCGGTCTTTCTCTATGGCATGACGGATCGGGGTCCCTTCTCCCACGATATGTTCTTGCCCCACGAACTCGTCCAGGTTTCTGGGACGCATTTTGTCGGCAAGAGGTCTGGAGGCGTTGGCAGCTTTTTGTGAACTGTAGTCAAATAGATCCAAAATGATTACCTTCTCATACTTTTCACAACCGAATACAATTCCAAGGTCATGCTTTTTTTTGAAAGGCGATATGCTGA
>CALANC010000137.1 GCA_937925895.1 uncultured Desulfobacterales bacterium | reverse complement strand
TGATCGATGGGTATTTGGCAATTGAGACAGAAAGGGTGACGCTCATGAAATCCTTTTTACCCAAATTCAGAAAAGTTCTGCCTGAAAAGAAAGTGGCACGCTATTACCAACTTGAGAATAAGATCAATGCTGTAGTGAAATATGAATTGGCAAAGCTGATCCCTTTGGTATAATAAGGACTGGAACTGACATACACCCCGAGAGTCGGGTATGCTTGGTTTTCGGGGTTTTGCTGTCAAGGCCATCAAACAGATAAAAAAATAAGCGTGGATAATCGATTCAATTCCACGCTTTTTTTATATAAACAACTACACAATATATTGGGGTTTAGGGAGTTGGTGCGAAATTTGTGCTATCTCCAACTTATCGACCAAAATTAGAGTCTCATAAAACCTGTGATATCATCCATCCCAGTTCTTAGAGCTGAATTGCATGTTTCTGCTATGTATCCGTAGTTTTAAAAGTGGATTCAGAAGTTGTGATATCGTTTTTCAATAAAGGCAAATCTATTTTTCGGGGGTTTGCCTTTTTGCATTTTTGTAAGAAATACGATATATGTACTGAACGAGACTCGGTTTCAGGTTGTGCTTATGGCAAGAAATCACAGGTTTTGACAAGCTCGATTTTCATGTGCTTATCTCGATATATATGTATTGGTATTGATTTGCGAGCATTTTTCTCTTCTGTGCACTATTTCTTAACTCGTACACCAAACGGATTGTTTTGGGTAGCAATTTTACTATCTGACCATGAAATTATACTGTTCCTTTCAATTATTTTTTCATCAACGAAAAATACGGATTGAACGCCAACAAGAAAATTGCCCTTATCTTTAATCCTTATTTTACAACTTGTTTCAGCAATCGGAGTTTTTGCATCGATCCAAACACCATTGACGTATTTCTCCAGCAGTTCTCCTTCGTGCGTATTTGAATTACCGATATATACCAAATATTTAACTTCATTAGAATATTCGAAAATAGAGCCATCCCCATATGTTGTCACTGCATCCCATTCAAGAGAAACCTCAGTAGTATTTAGCCAGTTTATATGGGAACAAGCAAACAAGAAAATCAAACATAACACTACACAAAATAATTTTTCCGAAATTTTCATAGCTTCTTCTCCGTTTTATTGGATAGAGATTCGATTTATAGCCAAATTCTACATCAGCGGCTGTTTTTCCAACTCGGATCCCCCAATCTGTTATTGATTGATAAAAACTATCTTCTTTGAGACCAGTTAAGCGAAAATATTAAATTGTATAGAAGGCCAGTTTCTAAGAAGCTCACAATACGTTTCTTTTGATACGCACCATACATTAACATCACAATCTAGCATATGCCATTGAAACGTTATGTAAATAATGTAATAGTTTTTTGCGTAATTTACCCCTCAATTACATAATTTTTACTATGAATTGAAATGGCTGTTTTATCCATTAATTGATGTAACTGTTCAATATTATTAGACCTCCCATTATATTGACCTTAAGCCATTGAATTTGCATGTTTTTTGCATGTAAAAGCTCAATGCATAGATAACCGGAGAATCTCATGAACGAAATTTATATGATTTAGCTCTCAATATAGAATTTGATCTTGTATGAAAAAAACAAAAATCCCAGACTCGAATCCCGTGAAACATATTCATATTGTCGGAAAGAATAAGCTGCAGAATGAACTTTTACGTTCTTATCTTAAAAAGACAACTCGTTTAGAGGTCACATGTTCTCAAATACTGGAACCAGCATCTCCCATCCATAAAAAGAAGTCGATACCATCTCATTTTCTCCTTTTAGAATGTGAAGAATCTGACATGGAGAAACTTTGGCCTGAGATAGATTCTTGGAAAAAATCAATCCCATCTCAAGTTTTTGTTGCTATTTGTAATGTTAACCCAAAAATGAAAATTGAAAAAACCGCAATGAAAAATGACATTCATGGCCTTTTTTATAAAGATGATCCACCTGATGTTATCAACAAAGGTATTTTAGCTATCTTGGATGGGGACTTATGGTACTCCAGAAAAACATTAGTAAAGCACATTTTGGAGCCAACTCGTTCGATGAACCCAATAAATCATGCCATCTCATCCAATTTGACGATGAGAGAAATAGAAATACTATCCTTAATTCCTGCGGGACAGAGCAATAAAGCTATTGCTGATGAACTTCACATCAGCCCTCACACTGTCAAAACCCATATCTACAACATTTATAAAAAGATAAATGCTAACAACCGATTTCAAGCTGCATTGTGGGCTATTAAATATCTATAATTCAATACGGTAAAATTTTGTATTTTTTATCACAACAGATTGCCCTGCCTTGTTGATCCGTTCGGATTACAGAACCTCAAGCCTCGATATGTGATATTTTCCCCTTTGCATTCTTAAACTTGTCCAGAGGAAAAATGATATCTAATTTCACGTCAGTTTCTACTGAAAGTGGTTTTTCTGTTTTGAAATAAGCACCTCCTGCGCAGATATTACTGGTCAGAAGTTCAATCGATTGATACTCTTTATTCATTCCAGTCCAGGTGAGCCATGTCGGCAATTTAAGGTCGAATCTTTCCATTTTTCTTCTGTCAGATTCATTCATAGCAAAATCATATAAAAAACATCGCTCAAAAGATACTCACGGGATGTGTAAAACGCCTTTAGGTGAAGAATCCTGGCCCATAGGACCAGGCTTTGGTTTACCCCTAAAAGGGGCTGTTTCCCTGAAAGCCAGACAAGTTAAAAGTGCCTAAAGTGATCTAAAGTGCCTAAAGTTATGGAGTCGCTTCGCTTCGCTGGTTTTATATAATTGATAGAATTCCTTAACTTTAGCTCACTTAAAACTTTAGTTCACTTCAAACTCTTGCATCAATTCTTTTGGCAGAGCCAGAGAACTCTGACTCCCGCAATGCGGGACAGGCTTGGCCCATCTTAGATCCCGCTACGCGGGGGAGGACCAGGTTTTTTATGACGAAATAAAAGAACTTGACA
>CALANC010000136.1 GCA_937925895.1 uncultured Desulfobacterales bacterium | reverse complement strand
GGTCTCGGCACGTAGCCCAGAAGCCCTGCTAATTTCCTGAGTGATCTTCTTCTTCGAGCGGTCCGGATGTAAGATTCGTGGGCAATAACCTCATCATAAAACGCCAATGCATCACAGACGCAAGCCCACATTTCCATCAACATGGTGCCTAAATCATTGCTGTTCCCAGTACGCCAATCCTTCAAAGCGTCCATAGTTCGAATGTCTGAAAGCATGGCTATTCTGAATTCATTAAACGTTGCAATCTGCCTTGGAATAGAGGAAAGGCCCTCATGGATAGAATTGTTGGCAGAATAAGCATTGGCGCCGCTCAGGCATTTATTGGTTTTATTTTTAAAAGAGTTCATGCCCCATTCTTCGCATTGATCGTCAATGATCCTCGATCAGGATTGCGCGGATCGTTTTCAAGTCGAATGATTTCATTCATTTCCACATCATAAGTTAAATCGGTCACAATTCTGGGTTCATGCCACCCACGACGACCGATTTTAATGGACTTTAACGCTTTAACACCTTCAACGCTTTTAATTCTGCTTTCCAAATCCCCGAGTCGAAGTGAAGAGCCAAATGTAAAATTGTCCGGTGCAAAAAATCCGCTTTCCGAACCTTTTTTTTCATCTCCCGCGAGCGCAATAACAACCCTCTCCTTTACCTCGCTGGGATAGGCATCTGCTTCAGCACAGATATTTATTTCGATGTCGAGATCAGCGTATATTGGATCATTTACATAAACCTCTCGCCCGGCTTGTCGATAGCGGTCTAAAATTGCAGTCAGTTTCTTTTTCTGATTATCCTCAATATGAATGGCCCCCTTTGGATCTGCTGTAACAAAAGTTGAAAGCCAGCTTCCGGTCCATCTAAATGTTGCTCCGGCTCTTTGGACCCATTCTAGTTGTTTAGCCGCGCTGGCATAATCATCACGCGTAACGGCTCGAAACGCCTCTAATTGATATTCATATGGCGCCTTGTGTTTAACCTCTTCTACGGTCTCGGCCTCAACAGCGTTTGACACTGGAAACGGGTTGCGGATGTATCCAATAAGATCATCGTGGTTGGAATCGAAATGAACAAGAGTATTTTGATTCACATTCGAGTTTCCCTTTGAAATCACTCGATAGCTGACTTTAAAGACAGCGCCTTCTTTAGGCTGCAGCCCGAATTCACCATCTCCGAATCTAACGGTATAGCCGTTGCCTGAAGCAAGGTCTGTGTGAATTATTTCTTTTCCTTCATGGTTGTATGTAACAACCTTTTTGTAAATCCCATCATCGAGGGTAAAATGAGGATCTGTTGATTGTGATGAAGAGCGCTGTGCAAATTCATCGCCAAAGAATGATCTTGTCCACTGCCACTTCACGGTTGTTTTCTCGTGCCAGGCGTTATTCTTGTATTCTATTTCTTTAAGTTTAACCTCTGCTCTCGCCCCCCTGGGATTTTCACCCCCAAAGTCCTTTTCCAGAAAAGCCAGTCTGTTGTTTTCTGTTTCCTCCAGACTGAGCAGGTAAATTATGCTGGTGTTTGGCCCTTCACGTTCCACGGCCCTGAAAATATCATTACCATCTATCTTTGCGGGATATTTTGCAGGTAAAGCTCCCGCGGAAAAATATTTCGAAACCGTTTTGCCGGCGGTTGCAGGTAGAATGTTTCCACGAATCTTAAGTCCCTTTAGATAGATATCCTTATTCTGTGTCTGATGCTGATGCCATTCAATGCGTGTCGTATATTTGTTAAACAACTTATCCAGTTTTATTACTGGATCATTTTTGAGCTGAACAACAATCTGATGCTGGGCACGGGAAAGGTCATCAGTGTCTTCCTCCAGCATTATCCAGTCACCTTTCGACAAAAGCTTTTTTTTTCGTCCCTCGAGAAACAGTTGATTTAATTCAGCTGGCAACCATATGTCATCCTCGTCCCAGATGTACGGAAAAAGCTCATTTCTGTCTCTTTTAACCTCATAGGCCCTCTCTTCCAAAGATTCATTTATTCCATTGCCGATTTCAAAAACTATGTCGCCAGTAGAATCGCAAACCTTTGCACCCGCTTTGATTGAACCGTCTTTTTTAGCCTGAACACATAATAAAGTCGATGCCGCCAGGCCGTCATGCATGCTGTAATCTACTAGCCTTGCGTGTCGTCTAACAGAACGCCGCATAGAGGCCGTCTCGAGATGCGCTTCCCGGCCGATACAATCCTGATAATAAGCCAATTCGTCTCCCAGGGCACTCATCACCTCAATCAGCATAATACCAACATCTGCTTCAAATCGGTCTTCCCATTGAGGATATTTAAGATTGGCAAACTCCAGCAGTGCCTGCCGGAAACTGTAAAAGTCTCTTGCAAGATAATCTACGGGATAGTCCTTTTGTGCATCATTTGCATCAAGTGCAGTATCAGGTTTACAATCTACATCAAATTCACATCCGGCCTGGAAATTAAATTGTACGGTATTAAAATAGTCGTCAATCTTGGAATGATCGATTCTTAAATAATATTCTCCAAATGCATTATCGGGAGTAAGATAGACAGCGATTTTTAAGTAATCTTTCTCCCATTTATTATCTTTTATCTGCAATGGGGGACTGTTCTTATCCACAACTGATTGAATGATAATTTTCTCATTTTCCAAAGGATCCGGACCCAGAATCTGTTTTGGCTTCTTTTCTACTGGTCCCGACTCAGTTTTTTTAGTCGGATGAAAATAAAGATGGAGGTTAACTAAAAAGCCTTTTCCATCAAACTTGGAATCACCGACAAAAACAAAATTCAATCCGGTCAACTCAGTTTGATTTTTCAATTCATTTAGACGGTTGGGTACTGTCATTAATAATTGACCTCTAAGTTTAAATATCTTTTTTCGCCTCGCGATCTAATGGTGTAGTTTATTTCAATATAAAGAGTGGATTCTTGTGATTTCACCTCGACCTCATTTACTATAATTAAAGAGCCTATCCATTTTTCTAAAGCCTGATAAATTGTTACCTGAGTCAAGCTGCTTGTGGCTTCATTTAGCGGCATAAATACCATCTGTCGAAGCCCGCATCCAAAGTCGGGCCGATTAACGCGTTCACCTTGATTCGTAAGAAGCACCTGCTTCATCAACTGTTTTACATAGGCATCATAATCGTGCTCCGCTGCTAATGCTCCGCTATTACTATCGATAGAAATGGGAAATTTAATGTGGGCTTCTAATTTATTCATTAACGATTCTCTGTCTTAGCATTAGCTAACACCATACAGATCACCTTTATAATTAACCTCTACAATTTCCGGTCGCCCTTCGCTTACAACCTTTTTATCCTCATGCTGCTGAACAATAGCCTCATTTTTTTCTATTTTGTACAAACCGCCATAATAATATCCAAAATCAGTTGTGACATCTATTTCTTCAGGGTTATCCGATGTTATCAGTTCACCTTCTTTTTCTCCGGTTTTGTTTTGACCGACTACCTGGTCTGCGAGTACGTAAAGCTTAAATGCTTCTCCGGATTTTTCTACCATATGTCTGATCACCCCCTGGGCAATTGCACAAAAAAACAAAAGACGATCTTCATGGCCAATATCGGGTAAAGGCAAACCCCTTCGACTCCATTCAATTCTAAATGCTTCTTCCATAGCCTGTGCCATGCTATTGGATGGATCCCTAACCGTACCTGCTTTAAATCCTTTATCTTGATTGTTTGACATGATTTATCCTTTAACCGGACTTGACTACTGTTGATAACATAGAAATCTGTGGAAGCGGATTTTGCACTGCCGGAATCATTGGTGTCACGGGAAAAACGCCCATTGCAAGTTGGCCCGGGTGCAAGTGCGTATTGAAATTCATTACAAATTGACTCAAAAATTGCAGCATATCATCACCAAAGACAACCGGATGTGTGGCATTTTCAACCAGTTCTATTTGTGGGGCTTCAACAACAGCCTTTATATTACCCTTGATTGTTATTTGTCCCTTGCCAACCTCTATGATTAAAAGATTTTCCCCATTCTCATCGCTGACAGTTATTTCTTGCCCATTATCATCCATGGTTAACATCAAACCGCTCTCAGACCTTATTATCTTAAGCGGAGGGGTGGCTTCCGTTCCCTTGTTGTCCTTTGGCAGCTCCTCATTTTCCCAAAAACATCCCGTCCAAATAGGATAACTTGGGTCCCCTCCTTCAAATTCAATCCAGAGGCCCGATCCGATCGCGGGTAGCATATAGGATCCCATTCGTTCCCCGGCATACGGAACACATGGCATTGCCCATATTTCCTGTCCGTCCAGCACTGCCGGGATGAGCACCTTGATGCGGGCACGGTTGGTCGGGTCTTGGTTGTCCGTGACTATACCCCGGTATTTCCCGAAGTATCGGTTCCGAATCCAATCGACAACCTGATCACTATAGGTTTCATCCATTTTAAGCACCCCAACCGTTACGAACCAACTCAAGATTCATTCGATGATTTTCAGCATCTATGGAATGGTTTATCCCGGCTGTAAAATATTTTCCGCTGTAGCGACTTCCTGCGCCGCGCAATTCTGCAATCGTATGGGCTCGCACGGGTTTGCCCAGAGTGATTAAATCTGTCTGACAGGATGCGTGAATAAACCAATCTGATTCTATTAATACCCCTTCACCACGTGAGAGCAGGTCACCGGAATCATCTACCGGAGTCGCAAGATGCACGGATCTGATATCACCGGTGATGTCCATAAGACTCTGCTTGCCCAATATTGTTTGAGATGTCTTAGCAACGGCACCGTCTATATTTTCCTTATTATTCAAATCCATTTGCATTCCAATGACACTCGTGGGTCGCTCAACGTCCCAATTGATGTCAATCGATGGTAGACTGGGAGATTTTAAATTGATTACAAGATCTGCTGCGGCACTTCCATCCAGGGGTGGGCGTTTAAAATGAGCAGTTTCAATCCCCAGCTCATTGCAGGTTATCCAGAATAGAAAACCATTTCTGCGAGCCAGACGCTGAACAAAGCGCAGGTCGCTGTCCCGTTGGGCAAGGGTGTGTTTTGTCTCTAAATGGGTGGAATTTGTCGACTCAACATCAGGGGTATATCCGTAATCGGCTA
>CALANC010000135.1 GCA_937925895.1 uncultured Desulfobacterales bacterium | reverse complement strand
GCGATGGCATAGAAAAAACAGTACATTGCCCCCAGTCCGGCCACACTGCGGAACAGGTGAAGTCTAAAACAATTGGTCCTGATACCGCCGGGTAACCGGCTGTACCAGATCCAGGGCAGGATAAACACCAGTGCCCAGGCGTTTCTGAAAAAAACCACCATCTCGTTGTTGAGCGTGGAAGAGACTACTTTCACCAGTGCCCCTAAGATTGAAAAAACAAAAGACGCACCCAATACATACAGGGCTCCGGCAATGGGTCTGTTGGAGTAGGTTTCTTTTTGAGGATTGGGTGTTTTCACATCCCCTCTTCCCAGGAGGCCTTTGGAAAATGTTCAATTTTTTCCAAGGTCTCCAATCGTTTGACATGGATTATTGCGGTATTACCTTATACGCATGATTAATTGCTTTAAGATGATTAAAATATTAACCAATCGATTTCAAGATTAAAGTAAAGGACAAAGGAGATGAGCCTTGAAAGAATTGTCGATTCTAATTGGCGGAAAAGCAGGTGACGGCATCAGACAGGCCGGGCAGACCATTTCTATACTCTTAAATAGATTAGGATATCGAATTTTTTTCTACGATGACTATCCGTCTCTCATCCGTGGTGGACACAATTTTTCCATCATCAGAGCCTCGGAAAAACCGATTGCCGCTCACAAGGAAAACGTCGACCTCATCGTTGCCTTAAATCAGGATGCAGTGGAAAAACACCAAAACCGCCTTAATCCGGGTGGGATGATCCTGTACGATTCCGATCATGTGGAAGCCGAAGGTGTCGGCATCCATTTGAATGAAATCGTCAAAGGCCTGGAAGGAAAGCCCATAATGAGGAATACCGCCGCCATTGGCGGACTGGCAAAAGCTCTTGATATTGAGTGGGCGGTTGTAGAAGACGTCATGAAAGATACCGTGGAGAAGGAAATCGAGCTGAATCTCAAAATCGCGCAAACGGCATACAATAAAGTTGAAGAACCCTTTTTTGCCCTTCAAAAGCTCGAGCAAAACATGCTGCCTTTGATTTCAGGCAACGAGGCCATCTCTTTGGGAGCGGTCCAGGCCGGACTCAATATGTACATCGCTTATCCTATGACCCCGGCTTCGGCCATCCTCCACTACCTGGCCGCACATGAAGACGATCTTGGTGTCGTGACCGTGCACCCTGAAAGTGAAATTGGCGTCATCCTTATGGCTTTAGGGGCGGCTTATGCCGGTGCCAGGACTATGGTGGGTACTTCCGGAGGTGGATTTGCCTTGATGACCGAGGCCTTAAGTTTGTCCGGACAAGGTGAATTTCCCGTTGTTTTTGTGATGGCACAGAGACCCGGCCCAAGCACAGGCGTTCCTACTTACACCATGCAAGGCGACCTTCTATTTGTCGTCCACGCGGGTCATGGAGAGTTTTCAAAGGTGGTGGTGGCTCCGGGTGATGCCGAAGAGGCATTTTATCTGACCGGCCTTGCCATGAATCTCGCCTGGAAATTTCATATTCCAACATTTGTTCTATCCGACAAGCACCTGAGTGAAAGCATATTCAGTTTTGACGCCGACCTGGATAAAGTCCAACCGGAAGATGCGCTCCTTTGGGACGGCAAGGGAGAATACAAACGATATCTTGACACAAAAGACGGCATCTCCCCGCTGGCCTTTCCCGGAAATCCGGCGGCAACCGTGAAATCAACCTCCTATGAACACGACGAATATGGCATTACGACCGAAGAGCCCGAACAAATCGCCCGGATGCAGAAAAAGCGGCTGCGAAAGAGGGAGGGATTGTTGGCTGAACTGGCCAAAAACGAACAGGTAAAAATTTATGGTAATCCTGAATCAAAAACAGTTCTGCTTTGCTGGGGATCAACCAAAGGTGCCTGTGTAGAAGTTGCGGAGGAATTGGGACTGAAGGTGGTTCAACCTCTGGTGCTGGAACCGTTGCCGATAGAAGAATTAAAACAGGCTTTATCAGGATCAGACAAGATTATTGACGTCGAAGTAAATGCGACCGGCCAGCTGGCCAAACTTATCTCCTCTCATGGGGTTTGTGTCGACGATATGATTTTACGCTTCGACGCCCGTCCTTTTACGGTAGATGTTTTGTTAGACAGGGTAAAGGAGGTTCTATCGTGACTACAGTTAAAGAATTAGGAACCTATGCCGACAATACCTGGTGTCCGGGTTGCGGCAATTTTAGTATTTTGACCTCGATAAAAAAGGTGTTGGCCGGCCTTAAGGATGGCGGGTTTGATCTCAGCCGGGTGGCCATGGTCTCGGGAATAGGATGTCATGCAAAAATCGTCGACTATATTGATGTCAACAGTTTCTACTCCATTCACGGACGGGTTCCCCCGGCAATGACCGGAATCAAACTGGCCAATCCGGATTTGGTGGTCATCGGTCACTCCGGCGATGGAGACGCATACGGCGAAGGTGTCGAGCATCTTATTTTCAGTGCCAAAAGAAACATTAATATGACCTATTTCATCCACAACAACCGGGTATATGGACTGACCACCGGTCAGTTCACCCCTACCAGCCCGCCGGGATTTAAGGGACGATCCACACCTCTGGGAAGCCCGGAAGCACCAATGAATCCCATCGAGCTCATGCTTTCGGCTGGCGCCACCTTTGTGGCCAGAGGATTCTCCGGGAAAATTAAGCATCTCCAGGATGTGATGCTGGCCGCCATCAATCACAAAGGATTTGCCTTTGTGGATGTTCTCCAGCCCTGCTTCACCTTTTTTAACACCTACGATTTTTATAAAGATCGCGTCTATGAACTCGAGGGCGAAGGGCACGTAACTTCTGATCGAACGGCGGCTTTTGAAAAGGCCGGTGAATGGACTTACGGCGAGGGTGATCGCATTCCCGTCGGCATTTTTTACCAGGTAGAGAAACCCACATACGATGAAACGCTTTTAAGAGGAAGAGTTCCGGTCAAATTAAAGCTAAAGGATATCAGACCGGTGCTTGACAAACACGTATAATCGAACGTCTCGGAATTTCTACAATCAATTGAAAGCAGTAGGATTTGGGGGCTTAAATATTTAACTCCTGCATGGAGTGTTGGAATGATGGAATATTGGTCGGAACCCATTATTCCAGTATTCCATTGTTCCATTAATATCCCGCTGTTAGCGGGATGAGCAAAGCGAACTAACTTGTGAGGTGTCATCATGAAAGAAAATATATGTTTATTTGAACGATTTTCCAAAAACGTAATCGGTATAATTTTTCTGTTTATCGCTTTAGGATTTGTATTGAGCGGCTTTACGGTTTTGCCTTTTTTCGGCTTCTTGCTGGCAATTCCCGTATTGCTGGTTTCATTCTATTTCTTTCGCGCTCATTTGAATGAACGGTGTCAAATCGAAGAGACCTAATTTTGCATGTTAATTTCTGTGATCTTTTTCTTATTATTCAACCGCCCGCTTCGCTTGAGACGCAGAGGCCACTGAGATAATTATTATTTCTTTTGCCGTTGAGGGGACGGCAAAAGAAAATAACTCAAGCTTTGTAAAAGCAATATTGAATTGAAATAAAGATAGTTATATCCTTATCCCAAAAGGATGCATATTTTTGTTTTCCGCCCTCTCAGCGGAAAACAAAAAAACAAATTCTTTGCGACCTCTGTGTCTCTGCGGTGATTCTTAATTTTTCACTTTTAGCCAGTAATCATATCTAAGAATATGTATACTTAGACAAAGAACGTAAAAACAGTATCAAATAATTTTCTATGGATAAAAAACAGCTTCCACTCATTCCGTTTGACAGAGCGGACGATCTCCATAATCTGAAATTCGTGGACGCTGCCGATCTTGTCCTGTTTATGGCGGGAAATCAATTTATGGCCATGAAGGAGATTGTGTCCGCTTTCCAGGAAGAACATCCGGATATAAGAAGAATTTATTACCAAACCCTTCCTCCCGGCCTCCAGCTCAAGCAAATTTTAGCAGGCGGCGCTGTTTTCAGAGACAAGATACTGGAGGTTTACCCGGATATTTACACCTCGGTGAATCAAAACGCCATGCGTGTTCTGGAGCAATCCGGTCATATTCATCAGAGTGATTATCGTCTTTACCTGCGTAATTGTTTGACGCTGATGGTTCCGGAAGGAAATCCCGACCAAATAACCTCTGTTTCCGACCTGGGCCGTGACAATGTCCGCATTTCCCAGCCTGATCCGGAAAACGAGGATATCGGGTTCCATATTATTGACATGTACCGGCAGGCGGGAGGTGATGACCTGGTCCGTAGAATTATGGAGGAAAAGCGCGCCGAAGGAACCACCATATTCACAACGGTTCATCATCGGGAAACACCGCTGAGGATTTCAAAATTGACGGTGGACGTTGGCCCGGTCTGGGCCACGGAAGTGATACACGCCAGGTTATCAGGGCTTGCCTGTGAGGCGGTCGTGCCCGGAGAAGAACTGGATCAAAGAGATAACATAGGCTATTATGTGTGCAAATTAAAAAATGTGCCCCATCCGAAAAACGCACAAAAATTCTTCGATTTTATAATATCGACACCCTGCCAAAGCATTTATCAGAAGTATGGGTTTCTACCTCATTCCGCATAGAAGAGTAAAGCACCCTGGCACAAAGGATCAGGCTTTTAGTTTTCCCCTGAAAGTAATTAAAATGGCAGCACATTAAGTGCCTAAATTGATCTAAAGTGCCTAAAATGCCTAAAGTTGAGGAAAGCGCTTTAAACGCAAATCAGTTTTTATATAAGAGGTCCATGTTTTATGGACAAAAGGGGACCTTTTAAAGTGGTCTCACTTTATCAGCATTGTCGATGGATCCAATACCAACGTTTCTGCTGACCCGCCTTTTAGCGTCGTCACATGTATCTCCTTCCCCTTGGGTTGGAGCTGCAGAACAATTTCAAACATGTCAGCAACATCAATGAGGGGTGCGGGCATTCCGTCAGGACCGGGGTCTTCATGGCGATGTGTTTTGATCGTAAACCAAACCTGAAATGAATTTTCTTTGGCAAGGCGCTTCAAATCTGAAAGCGGTTCCCGTATGGCGGGATTGAAAGGAAGCCCGTCGATGAGAATCACCTGGGGTGCAAAGATATTCTGCTCTCTCAAATCCGACAGCCTCCGGTCAAGTTTTGTCAGGGTAAATGCGTTGACGTTAAACGTCATAATAAACCGCTTGGGCAGCATTTTTTCCCACAGCTGATTGGCCTCTTCCACATCATATGATTTTGTGAGATAGCTGAACATCTCTTTGTACCAAAGGCTTACTTTTTTGACGGGATCGTCCAAGCTCACGTGCAGGGCATTCTTATTTTGCAAAAGGTTGTGCAACGATAATTGAACCAGAAGCGCGGTTTTACCGATACCTGCACGGGCGAAAACGGCCCCGAAACCTCCTTCAGGAAGTAATTCTTCGGTTTCATTCCCAATTCGTCTCAGCGGGTTTTGGAAGATAAGATCCTTTGCAATCATATTATTAATTCCCTTTTTTTATAAAAAGTTCTTCTTCAATAGATCGAGGGACTTGTTTATAGGCGTTAAATTCCATGGTAAACTGTGCTTTTCCCTGGGTGGCCGATCGTAAAACAGTTGAGAATCCGAACATCTCCGCCAGGGGAACCCGTGCCTCAATCGCGCTCAGAACGCCTTCTTCCTGGGACCCGAAAATGATTCCGCGCCGTTGATTCAAAAGCCCCATAACAGCACCTTGAAACTCCAACGGTGTTTCAACCACGACCTTCATAATCGGTTCGTGAATAACCGGTTTGGCCTTGAGATACCCTTCACGAAACGCCCCCTGAGCCGCTGTTTGAAATGCCATGTCAGAAGAATCCACAGCGTGTGATGCCCCATCGTGGATCACCACTTTAACGCCGGTAATCGGGAATTCCATTTTAAGCCCTTTGGACATGCATTGTTTGAACCCTTTTTCACATGCCGGGATGAACTGTGTCGGGATCTTGCCGCCGACAATTTTACTCTCAAAGACAAAATCGGCGTCCATCACCGGTTCCATGTAACCGACAATCCGACCGTATTGTCCAGCTCCCCCAGTTTGTTTTTTGTGGGTAAAGTCGAATTCAGCCCTTTGGGTTATGGTCTCCCGATAAGCCACACGCGGTTTGCCGGTTTCTACATGGGCCGAGTATTCACGGCGCATTCTTTCCACATAGATGTCAAGATGCAGTTCCCCCATGCCCTCGATAATTGTTTCCTTGGTCTCTTCGTCAACAAAAACCCGGAAAGTAGGATCCTCTTTGCTGAATCTATTGAGGGCTTTGGACATGTTAATTTGAGATTTGTTGTCGTTCGGCGAAATGGCCAGGGAGATGACAGGATCAGGTACAAACATGGATGTCATGGACAAATTAAGGCCCGGCGAAACAAAGGTGTCACCGGAAGCGCAATCGACACCGAAAAGTGCTCCGATGTAACCGGCGGGAATGGAGTCGATGTCTTCCATTTGATCGGCATGCATGCGGACGACCCTCCCCACCTTGATCTTATTCCCGTTGCGGACGTTAATTATGGTATTGCCTTTGGAGATAGAGCCCTGATACACACGGATGTAGGTGAGTTGGCCATACTGTCCGTCTTCCAGTTTGAAAGCCAGGGCGACAACCGGTTTTTCTGAATCACTTGACAGGGTGACCGGCGCTTCCTCATTGTCCATATCAAGTGCCTGGTTAATCACGTCAGGCGGGCATGGCAAGAAATTGGTAACCGCATCCAGAAGAGGCTGAACACCCTGGTTTTTATAAGCCGAACCCATAAAAACCGGCGTCATTGCACGCTTTAGCGTCCCCTGACGAACGGCATCAATAATCATGTCTTCGGATATTTCCCGTTCTTCCAATATGGCCTCGGTCAGTTCATCCGAAAACATGGAAGCGGCATCGATGAGCTGTTCACGTTTTTCCTTTGCTTCAGAGAGAAGCTCTGGTGGTATTTCCTCGATTCGTACGATTTCTCCGTTGATACCGTCAAAATAGATCGCTTTCATGCTTACCAGATCAACCACCCCTCTAAAATCCGCTTCGAGTCCCACGGGAATTTGCAGGGCAACGGCATGATGACCCAGCTTTTCTTTTAGTTGCTCAA
>CALANC010000134.1 GCA_937925895.1 uncultured Desulfobacterales bacterium | reverse complement strand
GGCTCAGTTGTAGGAGTTGCTGATGGAATGGCTGATTTTGTCACCGCTGTTTTCCTTGAAAAGGCTCCGAAGAAAGAGGCACCAAAGAAAATTGCAGACCTTGACAGCGACAAAGACGGCGTCACAGACAGTCTAGACCGGTGCCCCAATACCCCGAGGGGTATCAAGGTTGATCGTGTTGGCTGTCCGGTGCCGATTCCGAAAAAAGTGTCAATCACTCTGCTGGTAGAGTTTGATTTTGATAAAGATGTTGTCAAGGCCCAATATCGCAACGATATTGAAAAGGTGGCAAACTTCCTGAAAGCTTATCCCAAAACCACAGGTGAATTGGAAGGACATACTGACAGCATCGGTGCTGAAGAGTATAATATGAGGCTTTCTAAAAGAAGAGCGGAAAGTGTCAAAAAATACCTCGTCGAAAATTTTAACATTAAAGCAGCCAGACTCTCGACTATAGGATACGGAGAATCAAATCCTGTTGCCAGCAACGAAACAGATGCCGGCAGACAGAAAAACCGGCGGGTCGTGGCAAACATTGTTACCATTGTTGTAAAATAATAGTATTTACTCTTCATATACAAAAAAGGGCGGTTAAGCTATTAACCGCCCTTTTTCTTTTTTCATGGTATGGAAATTTCTTCAGCACACCAACTTTTCTCTTTCGCTCTTGTGTCTTATAATAAGAAAATTGGATCCATGAAAGAAGTTCATTACAGGTGTTTTAATGCGGGTTGCAAAATTTCCATCACTTTTTGTTGTGTTTTTCATTCTCCTGCTGGTGTTTTTTTCACCGTCAGCCTGTTTCGCAGGCCTTATTTCAGTCAACCTTGAAGAGAACACCCTCTCCGTCACTGCCGAAAACATACCGCTACAGTCAATTCTCCGTGAACTTGCCGCCGAAGGCATCACCGTAAAAATCGATCCTTCAATTAATCCTCTTATTCGCGCCAATTTTACAAAGAGGACCATCGAACAAGCCCTGGAATCCCTCCTGAAGCCGGCAAGTTATTCCCTGCTCTGGGAAGCCAAGTCCCATAACAATGGCAAACCTTCAATGCGGCTTGCCGAAATACAGGTTTTTCAGTCAGGCAAAAAAGAACAGATGAAAACCTTACGACCTCGAAGAACAGAGGTCATAACAAAAAACAACAAAGGGGTTTTCTATGTAAAGGATGAAATTCTTCTGTACATCACCCCCGGGACTGATCGGGCTGAACTCCTTAAACTTGTCCACTCTTATAATGCTATACTTATTGAAATTAGAGGAACGCCGGGGCTGGTTAAACTCTTACTTCCGGAAAACTCCAATGTTTTCGATATTGCCAGGGAAATTAAAAACAGACTCAAGCTCGATATATCACAACCCAATTATGCCTATCCAATTCAATCTCCTGTTCTTTTTGCAACTGGCAATGCAGAAGCGGAAATCGGTTCCGGAGCTTATGTCTCTTCAGATAAAAATGCGCCCATCGCTATTCTTGACAGCGGTCTGGCTTCCAATAGTGCCCTGGAAAATTTTGTGCTTTCATCCCTGGATGTAATGAGCCCCGATATTCCCATCACCGACACACTGGGCCATGGAACCCAAATGGCATTCATCGCCTCAGGCCTCGTAAAGCCTTATGGTTCTGTTGCTGACGCTGAATCATTTATCCCCATTATTCCGATCAGGGCATTTGATGATAATGGCTACACAACCGATTTTAATATAATGGGCGCCGTCAATTTTGCCCTGACAAACGGTGCCAAGGTAATAAGTCTCAGCTGGGGGAGTGAAACCAGAAGTGATTTTATGGAAAAAACCCTCGCATATGCCACTGAAAAAGGTCTTATCGTGGTTGCGTCGGCCGGCAATGAGCCTACAGGCAGACCTGTTTATCCTGCCGCCTACCCTTCTGTCATTGGGGTGGGTGCCCTGGAACCACATGGAAAGACATGGGAAAATTCAAACTATGGAAATTTTGTGGCGCTTTATGCCCCAGGATTTGCTAACCTGCCTGTCGGACACAAGGGAGATCCCGGTATGTATGCTGGCACCTCAATATCAGCTGCATTTGTAGCCAACACCATAGCTGCCTACCTGTCCGAAAACCCTGCTGCAACCCTGCAGGAAATACGAGACTATTTAAACAAGAAATTTTAAAAATTCCGCCTCAAGCCTCGTTGAACAAAGAATTATGATACGCTTATGATCTGGTTTTTTTTGTCTCTTACCGCAGCCATTTCTATCGCTGCCAGGGATGTATCCATCAAAACCTTTGAAGATCTTGATCCTCCCGAAATTGCCATACTCGAACTTCTCTGGGCCTTGCCATATTTCTTTGTCGGCACTCTCCTCGTAGAAACCCCGCCTTTAGACCAGACATTCTGGTGGGCTTTCATACTCTCCATCCCCATAAATGTTATCGCCTATCTTCTCTATCTTTACGCCATTAAGATATCCCCGATATCTTTATCGATTCCCTTTCTGGCCTTTACCCCGATATTCATGATACTGACCGGTTTTTTTATCCTGAACGAAACCATAAGTATTGGGGGCGGCATTGGAATAGGCCTTATTGTCATGGGAGGCTATGTTTTGCATTTCACAAAAAAACAGGCAAGCCTTTGGGTGCCATTATCGGCTTTTTTAAATGAAAAAGGATCATGGTTCATGCTTATCGTAGCCATCCTGTTTGCTTTTGCAGCAGTAATAGGGAAAAAAGCCATACTCCATTCATCGCCACTCTTCTTTTCATACTCTTTTTTCCTGGTTTTTAATATTACGGTTCTAGCAGGTTTCCTCCTGTTCCGAAAAAATGACTGGCGCAAAATACTACACAGTACGCCA
>CALANC010000133.1 GCA_937925895.1 uncultured Desulfobacterales bacterium | reverse complement strand
TTTCTGAATTTCATTTCGATTATCTTCCTCGGCCGTTTCATCGTTCGGAATCCGGTCGCCTCTCAAAGATGCGGGTTGTAAGAAATGTGGTGATTTTAAGAGGATATTGCCGTATGGCCCCAGCGGATCATTGTGGATCTGGTTGATTAGGGCGATGAATTTACTCTTCGGGATAGGCTTTGAAATGCTCAAAAGATCAAAAGCTGCCAAAAGCGGTGCTTCATGCCATGACCATCTGAATCGTTTGGCAGAAATGTTCAGGTCGGAACGTGACAGGAGACCGTCTTTGTCCAGGTCAAGCGTATCGAAAAACATGGCTGGTGTTTGATTGTTCACATCTGATCAATAACCGCAATTGAATGCTTAGTCAAACGGGTAACCCGATGGGATTTCGAGTAAAAAGGAATATCCAATATCTTTAAAGGATGGCTTTTTTAACAAAAGATCATGATTATTTTCTTATTGCAGGTTCGAGCAAGGTGGTTATCTCCATTTCATATCAATGCCACGCCCTTTTCTGGTTTTTCCTCATATTGCACGATTAGTGATGTCAAACCGAAGTCTTGAAAATTCCGTGCCTTGATTTCTCTAGCTTGGGGCCCTGGTTTATTGCTTTTTAACCAGGGAACCCGAATCCACATCTTGTGCTCTTTGCATATCAGCTACAACTCAACGATATTTAAGCTTAGGAACAATAATCAAAACCTTCCTACAAAATCATAAGTCTAAATTGTCGTTGGCATAGATGGTTTCACAATATTTTAAAGAAAGGACTATCTTAATTTGACAACAGCTGTTATATGATATCTGTAAAAATGCCGGATTTTGAATACTGGCAAGGTGCCAATTTTTAAAGGATGTATCATATAGGTAAACAACTGAATCGAGTGAATAATCCACGGAACGAAAGGCATGAAAGAGGAAGATAGGAAGAAAATTGAACAACTCATGGCAAACATACAGTGTCCGAAGGATTTCAAGTGTGCAGAATCTGGTTTTGAACGACTTTGCATGGCAAAGGATGTTGGACACGAAAACTATCTCGAATGTCTTGAGGAAAACCCATCAAGTTGTATTTTTGCGTTGACGTTTGGTGATGTGCACCTTTGCGAATGCTCCTTGCGAGTGTACCTAGCGAAGAAACTTAAGAAATAGACTTTATTTCAGGTTTCACAGGGCAGATTTGACTTAACAGCTGTCATTTATGATATCTGTAATCAGAAATAAGCAGTATCAGGATGTGCTCTTGGCAAGGTATCTGTCAGCGTGTCAACCCTTTTCATCCATTCCCAAAAATCGATATCTTGTGGTTTTGCCTATTTCCTGATATTAAATAATGGGTATCGGTTTTAACCCTAAATCGTAAACGCTCATCTTTTCCATCGATATCCACATATTGTGTTTGCGCCTATTCTCCAATAACTCCAACAACATAAACCTTTCCCGCCAGCTATATTCTAACCAATATTTCATTTGACAGGCAAAATTCCTTATAATAGTCTACCAAATATAGATTTTCTTTTTGAAAGCTAATTTTCTATTCAGACCAATTAAAGTGTGAAATATTTTTTGCTCTGCTGACCTCAGTTTCAATGTGCATTTTGTTATCTAGTTTATTTGTTTTTGATTTGTCGCTTCAATCATTTAGCCTCCATGAACATAGATTGCGCCCATGGAGACTCACCTCAAAATGTGCATACCTGAGGATCTGATCATGCCCTTCGGGACTGGATTTTTTTAACCAATTAGATTATTTAAAAGGGGAGGTTATGTCTGTTATCACTATATCCCGTCAATTCGGGGCAGGAGGAAAAACTCTGGGACAAATGATTGCCAAGGAACTTAATTATCGATTTCTTGATGACATTATCATTCATGAATTATCAAAAGAATCTCGTGTCTCGGTAGACTCGATAATATCTATGGAAAGGACGGCTGGCAGCAAACTCTCCAAATTAATTTCAGTGATGTTAAGTTCGGGATATATAGAACGAATCATCGGTGCCGACAAGGGTTATATTGATGAAAAAAAATATGTTGAATTACTTCATAAAGTTATAAAGAATTTTGCCAAACAGGATAATGTAGTGCTTTTGGGACGCGGTGGGCAGTATATTTTGCACGATTTTACAGAAGCTTATCACATTCTCCTCATAGCTGATTGGCAAGATAGAATTAAATTTATGCAGCAGTTTTACGATATGTCCGAGGCAAAGGCCAAGAAAGCTGTCAAGCAGGGAGAAACCAGAAGATCTAATTTATACAAAAACTTTGGCCGGGAGGATTACAATCAGCCGCACCTCTACCATCTTGGACTGAATATGAGCAGACTGACTTTAGAACAAGCTCTAAAGGAGGTCATTGTTTTGGTTCAGGAATAAAGGATTCTTGATATTGTAAGATAGTATACAAATTCATGCTTTGGTCATAAAGAACATGAATCGATTATGATATGATGGGCTTTTTGTTCGGTCGGCCTTTGAGGGAAACAATCAGAATGATTGGTATTGAGGAAAGGAGGTTTGCATGTCGGTTTTCACTATCTCCAGGCAATTTGGTACCGGCGGAAAAACATTGGGTAAACGAATTGCCGATAAATTAGGGTATTTTTATGCTGATGAAGACAGCATCGATAGGGCTGCGGTTGAATTAAATGTTTCACCTGATTTGGAAAAAATCATTGAAATGGAACCGGGCGGCAGGTTGCAAAGATATATTTACAAATTGTCCCCCCTTGAAAAGAGCTTTATGGAACGCCCTTTAAATGACAAACAGACATATATTGATGGATTTAAATATGTTGAATTGCTAAAGACGATCATAACCCGGATGGCCAAGGAAGGAAATGCCGTTATCGTTGGAAGAGGGGGGCAATACATTTTAGAAGATTTCGATGAAGCTTACCACTTTCTCCTTATCGCTGATGAAAAGGACCGAATTCAATTCATGGCGGATAATTACAACCTTTCACACACAAAGGCTGTTCAAGCTGTCAAAAGGATGGATAAAAGGCGTGCTAATCTATATAGTTACTTCGGCAGAAAGGACTATGATGATCTGACGCTTTATCATCTTTTCTTAAACATGAGCAGGCTGAGCATGGATAAGGCAGAAAAACTTGTATATGAACTCGTAACCTGAACCAAATATCAAAAATAAAAATGACCCATTCCCCCGCCAAAAAGAAAATCTTCTCTTTCCTCCTAACCTTTTTTATTATGGTTGTCGTCTGGGTCCTTCTATCCGGTAAGTTTGACGCGTTTCATCTAAGCCTCGGGGTCATATCATGTGCAATCGTTGCATATTTTTCTGGAGATCTCATTTTCGACTCACCAAAGATAAGAGGTTTGCCAGTGGCATGGATGCGATTTATTCGATATATCCCTTGGCTGCTTTATCAGATCTTCTTGGCCAATCTTCATCTTTTGTATCTGACATTTCATCCAAAGCTGCATGATCTTATAGACCCCCAAATTATAAATTTTCAAAGCAAGTTGCAAAGCGATATCTCTCTTGTGACCTTTGCCCATTCCATCACGCTTACGCCCGGAACGATCACGGTGGATGTTTCCATTGATGGAGAATTCAATGTACATGCCATTGATGAGAAATCCAGAAAAGGCCTGCCGGGTGAGATGGAATCAAGAATAGCCAAGGCATTTGGTGAAGGATAATGGATCAAATTTTTTTATATTTCGGTCTTTACCTAAGCTTCCTGATGGTAATATCGTTGTATCGTGCCATCTTCGGGCCCACTGTATTGGACCGTTTGATCGGCGCGAATGCCATTGGGAGCAAGACCGTGGTATTACTGATCCTTATCGGTCTTATCTATGATCGGGTGGACATGTTCGTGGATATTGCCCTGGCATATGCCATGTTAAATTTTATCGCCGTGCTGGCAGCCTCGAAATACTTTCATAAGAGAAAAGGCTTGCATGATGAACTATCATAACGGGTTTACCGGTTTATCCGTTTTTCGAAAACCTGAAAATTTGCGGGCTTTGTAAATGAATATCATAGTAACATTGCTGTTAATTTGCGGGCTGATCTTTTTCACCGGTGGTGCTGTAGGCATCATCCGCTTTCCGGATTTCTATTCACGTCTTCATCCAGCCGGCAAGCTGGACACCATGGGATCGCTCTTGATAATGATTGCTCTGTCTCTATTTAATCTACACCATTTTTCCCTTGGTGGTCTGTTGACCAGCCTCAAGATTATTTTAATCATGGTATTTGTTTTCCTTTCCAGCCCGACAGCGGTACACGGGATTGTGGATGCTGGTGTTAATGCCGGCCTTAGCCCCTGGACCAAGGAAGAAAGAAGGAGGTAGTCGATGATCTGGCAGCTGGATCTGGCAATCCTGACTCTGGTTGTTGTCGCCGCTGTTGGCGCCATTACCATAAAAGATTTATTAGGGGCCGCCGTTCTATTCGGGGCTTACAGTTTCATGATGTGTCTGCTGTGGGCCATTATGGGGGCGGTGGATGTAGCCTTTACAGAAGCCTCTGTGGGAGCGGGTGTGAGTACGGTCTTTTTTGTAGCAGCGGTTTTTCGAACCACCAGGAGGACGAAAGATTGAAGGCAGTAGGATTTATCATTGCTTTTTTAACCGGCGCTTTTCTGATGTATGCCACGGTTGACTTCCCGCCCTGGGCAGACCCACAATCCCCCGCCAACATCCATGTCTCTCCCCATTATATAGAAAAAACCATGGACGAAACGTCGGTACCCAATATCGTTACCGCCGTGCTGGCCGATTATCGAAGTTATGACACCATGTTTGAAACGACAGTTGTTTTCGCAGCCGGGGTAGCCTGTTTTTTTCTTTTGCGAAATTTTAAAAGTAGGCGCTCTGAGCAGAGGCTCTATCGCCACCTACCCAGCGGCGTAACGATTCGCATTAAAAAAGGCGGCAAGCTTTCTCAGGATTTAGCTGACTTCGAGAGAATCGATACCCACTGGATCCCTCATGACCTGATCATCAAAACCACTTGCCGCCTGCTGATCCCCTTTATCCAGCTTTTTGGCCTATATGTTATTGCCCACGGACACCACAGTCCAGGCGGAGGATTTCAAGGCGGGGTTATATTGGGTGCCAGTATTATTCTGCTGTCCATCTCTTATGATATGAGAACGGCCCTTGGCCGCATGCGAGAAAAAGTGCATGCACTGTTTTGTGCCCTCGGAGTTCTGATTTATGCCAGCACCGGTGCTTTGTGTATGTTATTGGGACTCAACTTTTTAGATTACGGGGCCCTTGCAACCATACTCCATGTTGATTCGGTGACGGCAAGATCCCATGGGATTTTAATTGTAGAGATAGGAGTGGGAATCTCCGTAATGGCAACCA
>CALANC010000132.1 GCA_937925895.1 uncultured Desulfobacterales bacterium | reverse complement strand
AATCTCAACAATGCACAATCTACACGAGCCATAAGGCTCAAGCGCTGGATGATCACAGATAGTAGGAATATCGATACCCGCTTTTTTTGCGGCCTCCAACACTGTTTTACCTTTCTCGGATAAAACTTTTTTACCAATTATTGTTAATTTGATTTCGCTCATTGTCTTTATCACTCCGGGCCTTCTCATTGATTAGATTTAATGGCTTTGTAAAAAGCCGAACCTTCCCACCACATTGTGCATTCCATGTCTTAGGCGGCTGTTTCTTTACCAGAACTTTTTATCACGGAATTAGAGGGGCATATGTTAAAACAAACACTACACTGGATACATTTACTCATATGAATATTAAAAGGTTTGCCAGGATCTTTTTTCTTCTTAGATTTCATTTTACCGGTTATGGCATCAGCTGGACAGTTTTTCTGACAAAGGCCACATATAATACAGGTTTCTTGATCAATGGAAAAAAGAAGAAGATCGCTACAAACCAAGGCCGGGCATTTCGACTCATTAATGTGCGCCTCGTACTCGTCTTTAAAATACTTGAGAGTGGTCAAAACAGGATTGGGAGCCGATTGTCCCAGGCCGCAAAGGCTGGTTCTTCCCATGGTTTGACCTAACTCCCTCATTAATTGAATGTGAGACGGTTTGCCATTGCCCTGGGAAATATCCGTCAGAATATGCAATAAATGCTGAGTTCCCATTCTGCACGGTGTGCATTTACCACAGGATTCATTTTCAGTAAATTGGAGGAAATATTTGGCGATATCTACCATACAGGAATCCTCGTCCATTACGATCATTCCGCCGGAACCCATAATAGATCCTACTTTCCCTAATTCTTCGTAATCGACTTTCATATTCAAGAATTCCGACGGAATACAACCACCGGAAGGGCCACCGGTTTGCACCGCTTTAAATTTTTTTTCTTTTAGCACACCTCCACCAATGTCGAAAACAATATCGCTCAGGGTAATACCCAAGGGTACTTCGATTAAGCCGGTATGGTTTATCTTTCCAGCAAGAGCGAACGTTTTGGTGCCTTTACTTTTTTCCGTGCCAAAGGTGGCATACCAATTCGCTCCCTTATTCATTATAGCGGAGACACTGGCAAAGGTCTCAACATTATTTATAATGGTCGGTTTCCCGAAAACTCCGGAAACCGCTGGATACGGTGGGCGCGAACGTGGCATGCCTCGTTTACCTTCTATTGAAACCATCAGAGCGGTTTCCTCTCCGCAAACAAAAGCGCCGGCGCCTTCTTTTATTTTTATCTCCAGAGAAAAATCAGAATCCAGAATGTTTTTTCCTAGTAAACCTAAATCTTCCATTTGTTGAATGGCGTTTTGTAATCTTTTAATCGCCAACGGGTACTCGGCGCGGGCGTAAACGTAACCATATCGCGCTCCAATAGCGTAGGCGCCAATGGCGACACCTTCCAAAACAGCGTATGGATCGCTTTCCAAAACGGCTCTATCCATAAAAGCCCCTGGATCTCCTTCATCCGCGTTGCATATGATGTATTTTGTGTCACTTTTGGATTTTCTGGCTAAACCCCATTTTGTGCCCGTGGGAAAACCCGCTCCTCCTCGACCTCTCAACCCCGATGTTTTGATCTCCTTTATAACTTCCTCAGGGGAAATGGCCAAAGCGTGTTCCAATCCAGCATATCCGCCTCTGGCAATATAGTGATTAATATTAGCCGGATCAATAACACCACTGTTTCTTAAGACTATGCGAACCTGTTTTTTCATCACTGGAAGATCATTGATTCTTGGGATTCCTTCGACCTCAATGTCTCCAAAAGTACAAAAAGCAAGATCAATCCTGGGATTGCCTTTAATAATAAAATCATCGATAATTTCAGGAACAGTCTTATCCGATACTTGATGATAAAGGACACGCCTACCATCTGGCACGGCTATCTCTACCATTGGCTCCGCGTAACAAATACCCAAATCTCCAACTTCATGGATGTTTGCCTGAATAGATCTTACGGCCAGTTCTTCTTCGAATTTTTTCCAAATTTCAAGCGCCCCCGCCGCTCGACCACAAGTCGCGGCTCCAATTAAAATTCTTGGTTTTTCAAATGAATTGAATTTATTCCATTCCTCATGCGCTTTTCTTTTGATATATTCGAAACTCATCCGAACTCCTTTAATATCTTTTTCACTTTCTTTTGGGTCACTCTGCCATACACTTTTTCATCGACAACCAGAACAGGCGCTAAGGCGCAAGAACCAAAACACGCCACTCTTTCAGCGCTAAATTTTTTGTCTGTTGTCGTTTCTCCGGTTTTTATCCCCAGATTTCTTCCAATTTCATCCATTATTTGCGAGCCGCCCCTTACATGACAAGCCGTTCCCAAACATATTTTGATCATATGCTCACCTGGTTGAACAAACCGAAACTGGGTATAAAAAGTTGCTATGCCATATATTTCACTTTCAGAGACGTTAAAATGACGGGAGATACCAGCTATCGATTCTTCGGAAATATAACCGAATTTTTTTTGAACTCCTTGCAAAGCCGGAATTAGGTTTTCACCTTCATTTTCGTAATTGTTAAGCATCTCCTGCAATTCATAAGCGGCATTTTTTTCTTTTGTTTGCATTTTGGTATTCGTGTCCTTAAAGTGATAAGAGTTCCCTTTTGGAGCTCGGAAAAAGGGAAAATTTAAATTAGCTATTTAAAGCAGCTTATTTGTGGCAAATGGTTTTCATATTATCCCGGTTTAAAATTGTCAAGGGACGTATTCAAATTTTGGGTGTAGATTAACGCATATTTGAATTATCCTGCCACCTTTGTTATGGCCTTTTCCACTATGGACAAAAATATGGTTTATCCGAGAAAAGATTCAACCATATGGTTATTGAAATCCTATTTTGCCAAGATTTTTTTTCAATTCAAAAACTTCACAACCGTTTGATTTCAATACTGAAAAACAATCATCGTTAAAATCTTTTAAGTACCACAAAGTATCACAGAAGTCAATACCATCAAACATGACAAAAAGCAAGCAAGTAAGAAAAAAACCTTGATGCAAAGTCGATCTTATCGGTCTTGCCCTTAATCGGCTTGATTCAAAATGTTGAATGCTATATGTTGAGATCCTGTGTCGTGGGACATTCATCACCGTAACTATTCGGAGCAATAACTGCCCTTGAATACATAACCTCACAGAGTATAGACATGATATTATTTGACAGTCACTGCCATCTTGATGACCAAATTTATGATAAGGATATCGAGGCGGTAATAAAGCGTATGAATGAGGCAGGTGTTGTGGGAGCTATGATCGTGGGAACCACTCGAAGCCGCTCCATAAAGTCTGTTGGTTTGGCAGAATCCTTTCCCGGTTTGTATGCTTCGGTTGGAATTCATCCGCACGATGCGAAAGTCTGCAGCGACACCACCCTTGATTTTTTTTACGATCTTGCCAAAAGCCCGAAAGTGCGGGCATGGGGAGAGATCGGGCTTGATTTTAACCGGATGTTTTCACCCAGAAAAGATCAGGAAAAATGGCTGGTTAAACAACTTCACTGCTCTAACAAACTCGATCTTCCCGTTATTTTTCACGAACGTGACAGCAACGGCAGACTGATTGAAATTCTAAAAAATCATTACCCCCCCGAGCGTCGTGGGGTCATACATTGTTTTAGCGGCAATAAAACCGAATTGGAGCAGTATCTTGATCTTGGCCTTTGCATCGGCATTACCGGCATCGTGACCATCGAAGGTCGAGGTGCTGACTTACGTCGACTTGTATCCCATATTCCCCGCGAACGCATTTTGATCGAAACGGATGCACCCTACCTAACGCCTGTCCCTGAAAAAAATAACACCAGACGGAACGAGCCCGCTTTTGTTCGCTCGGTTTTGCTTAAACTGGCCGAAGTGAGGAAAGAGGAGCCCGAAAATCTGGCGGAGATTATTTGGGAGAACACCTGCAGGTTATACGGATTAAATAGGGAAGAAAACACCGTAACCTGAATATGTTCGCTTCAGGTATAATTTAATTTTTTCTGAAAGAACTTGTGGATAAGTTTTCGTAATGAAAGAATCTGCCGTGGCAATAATAAAGATATTTGCTTTAAGAAATAATTTCGTCCTTAAACTAAGAATTTCATGATTCTTTCATAACGATCCCTAACCCACTCAGACAGCTTTCAGTGCAAAATTAAATCATACCCGAAGCTCACAGTTGCGGTTTTTTTAACAAAGGTGCAGTCGGTAAAAGGTCATGGTTTTTTCTGAAAGGCGATATGCTGATCAATTTTTTGGCGTTTCCCAGTGACCCAAATATTGGGTCACCCTGCACGACGGGATTCATATCGCCTTGAAAAAAAAATGGCATGACCTGGATAGGCTCGCTTCAGGTATAATTTAATTTTTAAAGAAATATCCGGGTTAGTTAGTGTCCATCCACAGCTTTAAAATGGACACGGAGTGTTTCCTATTCATAAATGAGCAATTTTTGTCCAGATCAAGGCCGCACAAGGGTTTACGGTGAGGCGTACTCCCT
>CALANC010000131.1 GCA_937925895.1 uncultured Desulfobacterales bacterium | reverse complement strand
CCAATCGTAGCAGATCGGCAACTGAAAGTAGATACAATTCGTGCTGCCAGGCCATAACCGTTGGAAGCACCGATAACTAAAGTCTTTTTAGGACCCTTAATTCCACCTTTTACTTTGACATAGTTAATTTGGCTTCTTACTTGGGCGGCACAACCCAAAGGATGAGCAGTCACGCATATATTGTCCCAAATTTTCGGTTTTATGATCATCGGTGATGCCCAATTTTTTCCAGGACTCGAATTATAGGCCGGATATCGTGCAAAGAACAATATCAGATCAAACAGTAAAGTTCAATTTTTCTGGGCTGCAAATAAAATTTTTGGCGACATATTTACCGTTATAGAAACTAGCGGTTAAATGATACGATCAAATTCACGCTTTTTATCGGCTTTAACCGAAAGAACCGATAACGGTCGGCTGAGCGGATTTTTATTTCACGGATTTGGATATCCTGGAGAATATTGAGAGGAACTTCAATGCCCGCATTTCCAAGGGCCCACACTTGGCGGTAAAAATCAGCGAGTCCTTTCACTGGTTTTCCTTTTACCGCGATTACGACATCGCCGGTCTTGATGCCGGCGATGTCAGCAGGGCCGCCGGGTGTCGTGCGGATGACGATAACGCGTCCATGCACTTCTTCTGCATGTAGCCCCAGCCAGGGCTTTGGCGGCGCACGTGTACGGCCAAAGGTCTTCAGATCATCGAGAATCGGCTTTAGGAGATCTATGGGAACAAACATGTTGCATGAAATTGACCCTAATCCCTGCACCGTTATCTGTGTAAATAGAGACCCAATACCCAATAACCTGCCATCTGGTCCAATCAGTGCAGCTCCTCCGAAATTACTAATTGGTGGAACCGTAAATATCGCCTTCTCGAGAAGGTATTCCCAGTATCCTGCAAATGCCCTTTTGGATACGATCCGAGCTGGTTGAATCGCGTCTTTTCCACCGTAACCGACAACAAGTATCGGGGCACCCTCTTTGAGTTCTGATGATTTGCCCAGTTGAATAGGTTTAATTCCCACAGGGGTTTGCGCTCGTATCAGACCGAATCCAGTATTATGATCATAACCGACAATGGTTGCCGGGATCGATTTGTCATTCGGTCCAATTATTTCAACGCTTTCGGCCTCCAAAATGAGATAACCAATCGTAAGGACATGCCCGTCTGAATCAATAACAACTCCATTGCCTTCACGTTCTTTCCCAAGTATATCGGCCGTACGGGCATCTTCCGGGATAGTCGCCCTTATCTTAACAATCGCGTTTAATATCTCTTCAAAGCCCTGTTGTGCGCCTGCAGGTGAGAAAAGCGTTAACAATACGCAGAAACTTATAAATAGGGGAAAGAGGATTCTCATTTATATAGACTCCTTCAGAAGAAAAGGGGAAACGAATTAAGTCGAAAAACGGTTTTGAAAGTTCAAATATGATTACTATAACATAATTACCTTGTAATGGCGATCACAGATTTCAATTCCGCTCTTTCATACCATCTACCAGCCGCAATAACACCACGAAGATCTCTAATATTAACGATATCCTCGAGAGGATACCTTTTTGCCAGGATTAGGTCTGTTATGAAAAATATTTCATATTTTTTGTTACATTTTTTTCACAACAAAAAAAATGGGATTGTTTTTCATTATGAGCCTAACCATTTGAAATCATTTATTTATATTTAGCACTAAAATTTTGGCACGACAATTGCCTAATATGGATACCAGTTAAAGAATCTGCATGCTTTGGTTTCAATGAGCGATTTTATTATTAAAATAGAATCAAACGCTGTTCAACATGAACATTAAAAAGCCTAAAGGAATGTATTATGGATTATCAAAAGGTGAAACACGGCATAAAAATCGTTTTTTATTATAGCTTGGCCCTCATCTGTTCAATTGTCTGGGGTGTCGGAACCGACAGCACGCTGGCGGCAGGGCCTCCAAAGTCGTTTCCGGGCGGAAAACGAGGGCAGGAAGCCATCGCGTCATTGGGAGAACGATTACCTGCCGTTGCCTCCCGTTACATTTTGTCAGTTGCTCAATTGCGGGCCAGATTTCTGCGAGATGCGGATCTTCATTTAGACCCTACCGATAAACTGGTCTATTTATGTAGTTTCAATCTGCCGGAAGGGTCTTCTTTGGCAGAGGAATCCGGTCAGGGTCCGCTCAATGGTCCTTTGCCCTATGATCAAACCTTCCAGCTCCACAGTGTTCCCGGGGCATCCAAAGTGATCTATCTCGACTTTGACGGACACGTCACCTCGGGTACGATCTGGAACGGCGGGGCAGATATCAATTCCGAACCATATGATATTGACGGGGATACCTCTTCTTTCAGCGATGCTGAGTTGGACCGTATCCAGTACATCTGGCAGCGGGTGGCGGAGGACTTTGCCATGTACAATATCGACGTTACCACCGAAGATCCGGGGATGGAAGATTTACGTCGGAGCGGATCGGGGGATGCCCACTACGGCACCCGTGTGGTTGTCAGCCCGTCCAGCAGCTGGTTTGGGAGTGCGGGCGGGGTAGCATATGTCGGTTCATTTAACTGGGGGAGCGATACCCCATGCTTCGTCTTTTCCAATCATCTGGGGAATGGGAATGAAAAATATGTCTCCGAAGCCTCCTCCCATGAGGTCGGACATACGCTAGGGCTTTATCATGACGGAAAATCAGGTGGAACGGAATATTATGCCGGACATTTTGACTGGGCGCCTATCATGGGAGTCGGTTATTACAAACCCATTACCCAGTGGAGCAAGGGAGAATATACGGGCGCAAATAATACCGAGGATGATTTGGCAAGGATGCAGAACTTTGGCGCCAGCTATCTGTCAGACGATCACGGGAACTCGACAAGCAATGCCACTCCGCTTAGTGGTGTGAACCTCAGCGGCTCCGGGATCATCGAGCAGAGAACAGATGTGGACGTGTTTTCTTTCCAGACCGATGCCGGAGACATAACCATCAACGTTGACCCGGCACCACGTGATGTCAACCTGGATGTCAAGTTGCAGCTATTGAATTCAAGTGGAGGTGTTGTCGCGGAGAAAGACGAGTTCAATGTTTCAACGGAAAGCTTGAGCGTCAATGTTAATGCCGGGACATATTTTATCCGTATCGACGGTGTTGGCACCGGCGCCCCGAACACCGGCTATACCGATTATGCCAGTATCGGACAATATTTTATTTCGGGAACAGTGGTGGATAACGGAGCTAACGATCCACCGGCGTTTACCAGCGATCCCATCAATGAAGTCGACGGCATGGAGAATGAGCTTTACAGTAGCACCCTTGCCGACGACGCCACCGATCCAGAAAATGATACCTTAACATTTTCAAAGATCTCCGGCCCGGCTTGGCTGGAGGTAGCTGCTGACGGTATGCTTTTGGGTATGCCTGGCACCGATGATGTTGATCTCAACAGCTGGACCGTTGGGATCAACGACGGTTACGGCGGTTCCGACCAGGCCACCCTCGAGATTTTTGTAGTAGAACAGCCGCCGTTCGCAGATCAGACGACAACCGGAGAAATCGCTGTTGCCGGTTCCGTGACCGGCAGCCATGTGGATACACACTCAAACGATTCCATAGCAGAAAGCATCAGGGAGCGCACATCCGGAGGAAAGCCCAATAACCGACACAGTTATCTGGAACACAAGTGGCTGTTTGATGTACAGCCCGGCATGGCACAGACCTTCTTTGCCAACGTCTGGGCGCCAGTATCCAGCGATGATGATACGTTCATCTTTTCTTATTCATCGGACGACGCTACCTACAAGGACATGTTCACAGTGCAGGCAAATGTTGATAACAGCACCTATCAAACCTTCACGTTTCCCGTTACCCAGTCCGGCACGGTGTACGTGAAGGTTGTGGATACAGATCAGACACCCGGTAACCGTGCCAAGGATACGGTGTACGTGGATCACATGTTCATCCGTACCGACATGGGGCTTGGAGATCCTCCCTTGGCGCCAAGCGGGTTGACCGCAACGGCCTTGTCCAGCAGCGAGATCGATTTGAGTTGGACGGATAATTCGGAAGATGAAGCTGGTTTTACTATCAAGCGCTCACTGAGTGAGACCGATGGCTTTAGCGCGGTCGGAACGGCCGGACCAGGAGCCACCTCTTACACCGACACCGGACTGCAACCAGAGACCACTTACTACTATCAGGTACAGGCCTTCAATGGCAGCGGAATATCTAATTATTCGAACACTGCAAGT
>CALANC010000130.1 GCA_937925895.1 uncultured Desulfobacterales bacterium | reverse complement strand
TTGTATTGTGAACCAAAATCGATAATAAGGATCATTGGTTTCTTCACACCTGTGGTTTAAACAATGCGTATCTAAACACCCGCGACGCAAGTGGCTTGAGAGCAAACAATCAATGATTTGCGAAAACAAGCTGAATATGTTAGAAGCGGCACAAAATGTCAACTCAATTCTAATTTCAGGCTTTTTTGTGACTAAAATTATCATCCAGGTTTATGAAATACAAACGCCTTCTGAGGCAGAAGAGATGATTGCCCTCGGAGTGGATCACATCGGCAGCGTCCTTGTTTCCCAAGATGATTGGAAACTTCAAGCAGTCAGGGAAACCATACAAATGAGTGCCGGAACAGGAGTAAAGAGCAGCTTGATAGCGCTTTTCAATGATCTCAATGCAATCTTCCGTGTGTTAGATTATTACGCGCCCGACATCGTCCATTTTTGTGAAGTATTGACCCAACAAGACAATGCGCCTTCAACCTGTGAAGATCTTATCGCATTACAAGAAAATATTAAGATAAAATTTCCTCACATAAAGATCATGCGATCCGTTCCGATCGCACCACCCGGGACGGCCAATCTTGAGGCGACCCTTGGATGGGGCCGTTTGTTCGAGCCAGTCAGCGATTATTTTTTAACCGATACATTACTAATAGAAGAATCAGGAATTTCTGTAGACCGGCAGCCTGTGACAGGCTATATCGGTATTACCGGACGGACATGTGATTGGAATATTGCTGCGAAGCTGGTTGAATCGAGCAATATCCCCGTAATACTCGCAGGCGGACTTGCCCCGGATAATGTGTATGACGGTATTTTGCAGGTTTTACCCGACGGCGTCGATAGCTGCACGGGAACCAACGCAGTGAACTCAATAGGAGATTCAGTCAGATTCAAAAAAGATTTTGCTAAAGTGAAGCGCTTTGTGGATGAAACCCGCAGAGCAGAAAAAACCATAGGTAAACTTAAGTTGTCATAAGGAGCAGTAAACGCATGTATGAAAGCAGTGATTTAAGGAAAGGGTTGAAAATAGAGATTGATGGCGACCCGTACCTGGTGGTTCAATTTGAATTCGTTAAACCGGGTAAAGGCCAGGCCCTTTACAAGTGTAAACTCAAAAATATGCTGACCGGTATTCAATTCGATCGAACGTTCAGATCGGGGGATAAATTTGGAGAAGCAAATTTGGAAGAGCGTGAAATGGAATACCTCTATGCAGACGGTGATCAATACTGTTTCATGAACACATCGACATATGGTCAGGAATTCCTCACCTTGGACCAGGTTGGAGAATCCGTTCATTTATTGAAGGAGAACACCAAATGCAATGTTCTTCTGTTTGAGGAAAAGCCGATAGCTATCGCCTTGCCCAATTTCGTTGAATTGAGAATTGTCGAAGCGGAGCCATGGGCAAAAGGAGATACGGCTTCCGGAAGCACCAAGCCGGTGACTCTTGAAACAGGCTATGTTGTTCAGGTTCCCCCATTTATTGAGCAAGGTGAGCTTGTCCGGATTGACACCAGGAGCGGCGAATATGTGGAGCGTGTCAAGGAGTAAAGCAACAGTCAAAAGCATTCACTGAAGGCGGCCGATTCAATTATCATCTGGATTTTTCACCATTACCTTATTTAATATATCGCCCCAATTTTTAGCAGTTGTAGGGCTTTTGCCGATTTTAGTGCACGATTATCATTATTAACGGGAAATACCCGCAGAAACCATGCCAGAATGATTATAATCCGAGAATAAAAAAAATATAAATGACTTCAAATAATTGGAAATGTGTTTATCTTTTGGCAGGTTTAGGGATGGACTGATTATATTACGTCGAACGTCAAATTAATGACACTCAATGATCCATCTTTAACGATTGGCCCCATTTTTCAGAAAACACAATTTTTTCAATCGGTTTTCTATTTCTCTTTTTGGCGGACTTCTTTTTAGGATAACCGACTGCCAGCATGGCTGACACCTTGATTTTTTTGGGTATGTCAAGAATCTCTTTTATTTTATTTTCATTAAACCAGCCAATCCAGCACGTTCCCAATCCGAGCTCCGTAGCTTTTAACACCATATGCTCCATAGCAATCCCAAGGTCAATCTGATAATATTCAATGCCGGTCACTCGGGTACCGATTCGATTTGATATGACGTCCAGTTTGGAGCATCCTACGATTAGAAGCGGCGCCTGTTTGAGCCATTTATTCGGAATAACAGGACGCATGGCCTCATCGCAGATCTTTTGAATAAATTCTCGGTCGGTTATGGCTACAAATCGCCAGGTTTGGCTATTGCAAGCCGATGGCGCTAGTCGAGCCGCTTCAATAATGGCTAGCAGTTCTTTATCCTTGACAGGTTTTGAATCAAATGATCTTACCGATATTCTGCGCTCAAGTATGTGGTCAAAGTCCATCACAGTTCTTTGATGCTGTAAGCTTTAATCCTGTTCCCTTGCTTTTCTTCCACAGTTATCATATATGTTCCAATGGTTATCTTTTCTTTTTCTTTAGGGATTCTGCCCATCGTGTTGAGGATATAGCCGGAAAACGTATCATATTCCTTTGAGTCAGGAATCCCCATCCCTATGATCTCATTGACTTCATCAACATCAGATTTTCCCGCAACAATCCATTCTTTTTCTTTAAATCTTTTAATATTGGGTTCTTCTTTATCTGTTTCATCTCTTATTTCTCCAACGAGTTCTTCCAGGGCATCCTCGAGTGTTATCAGTCCGGACACTCCGCCGTGTTCGTCCACGACGATAGCCATATGATGCTTCCGTTTTTTAAACTCCTGAAGCAGTTTGTCCAGTTTTTTGTTTTCAGGAACAAAATAGGGGTTCGTCATTATTTTTCGGACATCGATCTCGGACTCGGAAATAATTTTTTGCAGAAAGAGATCCTTGATGTTTATGATTCCTATTACGTTATCAATGGTATCATCAATCACCGGTATCCTGGTGTATCCGGATTGAATTATATCTTCCAAATACAGTTCCTCATCCGCATCAATAACGAACATGTCCGCTCTCGGTGTCATGATCTCCGAGGTGTTGGTATCATCGAATTCGAAGATATTATGTATAAGCTCTTTTTCTTCTTCTTTGATTTCTCCTTCTTCCTCAACCACCTCGACAAAAGTCATCAGCTCTTCTTCTGTAGCGGTGGGCGTCTTCTTTATTTTACCCGTTATTTTGGGAATAAAATTTAAAAAAACCACAATTGGATAAAACAACACAGACATCCAGTATACCGGATAAATAACTATGGTTGCTATCAAAATGTTATTTTGGGTAGCGACTGATTTTGGCAATACTTCCCCAAAGACCAGGATAAAAAACGTCATGATTCCCGTTGAGATAC
>CALANC010000129.1 GCA_937925895.1 uncultured Desulfobacterales bacterium | reverse complement strand
ACCCGCACAGCCAAGTAACCTGGTAAACATCCCTAAATTAGTTGCTGCATACTATGCATATAAACCGGATATATCTGATCCGGTGCAAAAAGTATCGTTTGGTACCTCAGGTCACCGGGGATCCTCCCTGAAATACACCTTGAATGAAACACATATACTGGCGATCTGTCAGGCAGTTGCTGAGGTACGAAAAAAAAATCTGGTTACCGGTCCACTTTTCATTGGCAAGGATACCCATGCATTATCAGAACCCGCGCTATTAACCGCCATTGAAGTATTCGCAGCCAATAATATTACGGTATATATTGACCAGAATATGGGCTATACGCCAACTCCGGTAATCTCTCATGCTATACTGTCTTTTAACTGGAAAAAAGCAGACGGATTCGCTGATGGTGTTGTAATTACACCATCCCATAATCCTCCGGAAGATGGTGGATTAAAATATAATCCACCAAATGGAGGTCCGGCAGATTCCAATTTGACAAAGTCTATTGAAGATCGTGCAAATGAGATTATTAGCAATGGTTTAAAAGATGTAAAACGTGTTCTGCTGGAAAAAGCGTTGAAGAGTCCAACTATCAACAGTTATGATTATATCACTCCTTATGTTAGTGATCTCGCATCCGTCGTAGATATGGCCTCAATTGCCTCGACGGATTTGAAAATTGGGGTTGACCCTATGGGCGGATCGGGTATTGATTATTGGGAACCAATAAAGGAAAAGTATAATCTTAATCTTAGTATTGTTAATGATCGAGTTGATCCAACATTTTCCTTTATGACCCTTGACAAAGATGGCAAAATTCGGATGGATTGTTCTTCTCCTTATGCAATGGCAAGTCTTATAAATATGAAAGATTCGTTTGATATTGCTTTTGGTAATGATCCGGATTTTGACCGGCATGGTATCGTAACTGGAACAGGTGGATTATTGAATCCAAATCACTATATAGCTGTGGCGGTGAAATACCTGTTTGAAAATCGGGAATCATGGAGTAAAAATTCAGCAATAGGCAAAACGTTGGTTTCCAGTGCAATGATTGACCGGGTTGCCCGGGAATTAGACAGGATTCTGAGGGAAGTTCCTGTTGGTTTTAAATGGTTTGTTGATGGATTGATTGAAGGATCACTCGGGTTCGGTGGCGAGGAAAGTGCGGGTGCCTCTTTTCTAAGAATGAATGGCGAAGTATGGTCAACGGACAAGGATGGGATTATTATGAATTTATTGGCGGGTGAAATAACCTCGAAAACCGGAAAAAATCCCTCAGAACTATATAAAAACCTGGAAGATCAGTTTGGAAGTCCGGTTTATGAAAGAATGGATGCTTCTGCAACTCTTGAAGAAAAAGAAGTCCTGAAAAATCTGGACCCGAATATAATAAAAGAAGAGTCGATGGCCGAAGAAAAAATTATTGCCAAGTTGACCAGGGCCCCTGGAAATGACGCACCAATTGGTGGTCTAAAAGTTATAACAGAAAATGGGTGGTTTGCCGCCCGGCCTTCGGGTACAGAGGCAATCTACAAAATATATGCAGAAAGTTTTCTTGGCGTGGATCATCTTCAAAAGATAAAGGAAGAAGCGCAGGCTATCGTCAATAACGCCTTCCGCTCAGCTGGGCTTTAAACGCATAATTTCTTTCATGGAAGAATTAATTAACCACAAAGACACAGAGAAGGCACAGTGATCTCAGAGTTTTATTAAATAATTTCTTTGTGATCTTTGTGCATTCTCTGAGTCGCTGTGGTTATGTTTTTACCAGTCATTTGGACAGAATCTTGGCTTCAAAAGCAAAACAATCTTCAATCTTTGGCTCTATTTTAGGAATACTCTCTTTTGTCCTTCTCATATGGGCAGTAGAAATTTTTAATTATATATTTGGCCATCCTTTCAGCAACCTGGGAATCTTCCCCCGAAATGCCTGGGGATTACCGGGAATCCTTTTCGCGCCTTTCATCCACCATGGGTTTGAGCACACGATCACAAATTCTATATCACTGATTCTATTGGGTATTTTGATTTCTTTTAAAAATCATCGAATAATATTTAAAGTTTCGTTGTTTATAATAATAGTCGGAGGATTAGGGGTGTGGATTTTTGGGAGACCGGCCAGTCATATCGGCGCAAGCGGATTGATCTTTGGATACTTTGGATTCCTTGTGGCCCGCGGATGGTATGTTCGGGATTTTGGTTCAATTGCGATATCCATTGTAACAATCATACTTTACGGAGGGATGATTTTTGGTATTTTTCCCGGACAATCATATATTTCATGGGAAGCTCATCTTTTCGGATTTTTCGCTGGTCTTCTCTCTGCAAGAATATTTCGATGAACGAGGAGAATATTTAAGGAGGATTAGTGTCGAGGTTAAACATCAGTTCCGGGGCAAAGTGGGAGAATATTGTTGGATATTCCCGGGCAGTCAAAGTTGGATCACATATAAATGTATCGGGCACAACGGCTATCGGTGATAATGGTCAGATTGTGGGTATAGGTGATCCATATAAGCAAACGATTCAAATCCTTACCATTATTCAAAAAGCATTGGAAGAGGCAGGGGCTTCAATCAATAATGTTATCAGAACACGAATGTATGTTACCAATATTGCACATTGGAAATCAGTTGGCAAGGCCCATGGTGAATTTTTTAAGGATATCAAACCGGCCACTACGATGGTTGAAGTGAGTAAATTGATCGAGCCTGAAATCCTCGTTGAAATCGAGGCAGATGCTATTATTGAATCTTAACAAAATTAAAACTAACAACAGAAAGCACCGAGAAGGCACAGAGAACACAGAAAATATAATCAATTTGAAATATTCCAGACACTCTATATCTTGGTGGAATAGATATGATACTCTTTCGCTGCGCCGCTGCGAGATAGCGATGTATCTTACTACAAAGGATTAACAAATGAGTAAAAAGATAAAGAAAAGTGAAAAAGAATGGCGTGAACAATTAACCCCGGAACAATATAAGATTGCTCGTGAGAAAGGAACA
>CALANC010000128.1 GCA_937925895.1 uncultured Desulfobacterales bacterium | reverse complement strand
ACATCCCAAATTATTATATGCACGCGCCTCGCCACCGCCTTTTTTAAACGACTCTAATGCTTCGGAATATCGACCCAGATTGGCCAAAGCCAGTCCCAAATTGTTATAGACTTTACTCTTTGTGTATTTAACTGATAGCGCTTTATTAAATGCATCGATCGCCTTTAAATTTTTTCCGGCTAAAGAATAAGAAACGCCCAAGTTATTATAAAGCACTCCACTTTTGGGCTTGAGTTCCAGAGCATTTTTGTACTCGTGGATCGCCTTTTCATATTGCTCCTGATAATCGTAAATGTTGCCCAGGAAATTGCGTGATTTCCACAATCTCGGATTAAGCTCGAGGGCCCTGCGAAAATGTTGTTCGGCTGCCCTGTAGCTCTTCTTTTGAAAGAAGGCTCGCCCCAGCCCCTCATAAGCTGATGCATGAACGGGATTTTTTAGTAAAACGATGTTAAATTGTTTGATAGCGTAGTCACTTTTTCTCCCTGCCAGCATGGTTAGCCCTTTCTTGTACTCTACCCGGATATTTTGCGGGTCGCACTCAAGCGATCGCTCATATTGAAGAAAAGCCAGGTGCAGATTACCCCTGCGCAACAGTGAATCCCCCAGCATCTCGTATTCATCTGCATTCATTTCTGGCAGCTTTTTGGAAAACATCTCCTCATCCAATTCCGATGAAAATTGAATCTCGGCAGTACTTTCAGCGCCCTCGACTTTGTAACCTTTGTCTACCGTGACGCAACCCGATAAAACAAAGATGATGAAGAAGAAAACCACTAAAAATTTGAATTCGAAGCCCAATGTTCTTTTTTTTGCCATTTGGAAAACCTCTATTTTTTTAATCTTCCGGTTACCCTTGCATAATGATATTGCGGAAGATACGAATGACGGCAGGTCCTAAGATCGCCACAAACAGGGACGGAAAAATAAACAGGATCAGCGGGAAAACGAGTTTTACAGGTATCTTGGCTGCAAGCTCTTCGGCCTTTTGCATCCGTTGGGTTCTGAATGTGTCAGCATATACCCTAAGCGTGGTACCCACACTGGTTCCAAATTTGTCAGCTTGAATCAGGAGGACAACGAGATTTTTCACCTCTTCGATGTCGGTTCGCAACGCCAGATTCTTAAGTGCATTCTGTTTATCTTTACCGGCCCTTAATTCTAGGTTCAAAAGCCTTAACTCATCGCTCAGATCCGGGCTTGAAAGCTTGATTTCATTAGCTACCCGGGTTATGCCCTCGTCCAATCCCATGCCGGCCTCCACACAGATCACTAAAAGATCCAGTGCATCTGGTAGGGCTTTCAGTAAACGCTCCTTCCTTTTGTCGGTTTTTTGGCGCAGCCAGAGATCGGGTAGATAATAACCGAAAAGCGCAACCATCACGAAAATCGTAATGGTCAAGTGGAAACTTACAATTTCAAATACTGTCAGCCGGATAATCAGAAACATCGATGGCAATAAAACGACCAACAAATATTTAAGCCCATAAAAAATTGCCGATGCGTTTTCTCGTCTGATGCCAGCTTTGAGAAATTTTATCCGTTTATTGTGGGCATCATCAGCCTCTTCAGAGCGGGAACTATCCCCTAATTTCCCAAAAAAATTCATTAAAGGATTCAAAAAAGGTATGCCTTTTTTATTAGCTGATTGTCCATCTTTCTGCATCTCGGTTGGGTTGCTTCTGAATCTTATTCTTTCAAACATTTCCTTTCTGGTGCTTCTCAGACGCACGAATTGTGTGATGCCTATGCAAAAAAGAAACAACACCAAAAATCCCGCCAGCGGTACTAAAATAATTGAATCTGTTAATGTGTTCATAGCTTCGATTTCTCTTTGTTTTTAAACTTCGATTTTAACCATTTTTTTCATGACGAAAATGCCGATGATCATCATGATTCCGGCAACAACCGCCATAATTCTGCCGAGTGGGTCAGCGAATAAGAGATTCATATAATCCGGCTGTGTAAAATAGAGATAAGCAATTATGGCAAACGGCAGACAAGTGAGGACTACTGCAGATAATTTTCCCTCTGCAGACAGAGTTCTGACTTTTCCATCAAATACAAATCTCTCCCGTATCAGTTTTGAAAGGGTGTCCATGAGTTCGGCCAGGTTGCCTCCAGTTTCTCGCTGCAAGATAACACCAACCACAAAATATTTAATTTCTTCGCTGTCCACACGTTTGGCCAGATTTTTCAACGCTTCTGATGTGCTGACGCCGAAGTTTATTTCCTCTATCATCTCGGCGAACTCGGGCCCGAGCGGGTCGTCAAATTCGTCTGCGACTAGCTTTATTCCCCCGATAAACGCATGGCCTGCTTTCAGGGCCCTTGAAATTAAATCCAAACCTTCCGGCAACTGTTGCCGGAACTTTTCCATTCTTTTTTGTTTTAGAAAATTTAAATATAAGAACGGGGACCAGCCTAACAATGGGATAAACACCAGGGCAATTATCTTGCTTTTAATTACGATGGTGCCGAATATAGACCCTAATACTGCCATAAGGAGAGCAAACAAAACATAGAATCCTATTGTGTACTTTGCGTT
>CALANC010000127.1 GCA_937925895.1 uncultured Desulfobacterales bacterium | reverse complement strand
GCCGGCAATGTCAGAAGCGTCATAAATGCAATAGAAAAATTGGGAAAAACGGTAAAAGTTGTCACAAGTGTCGATGACATCATCTTCGCCGAAAAATTGGTTTTCCCGGGAGTCGGTAATTTCGGCAGCATGATTCGGATTCTGAACCAGAAAAATTATGTAAGAGCGTTAAAAGATTATTTAGTCTCTGACAGGCCGTTCTTAGGGATATGCTTGGGTCTGCATGTGTTGTTTGAAAAAAGTGAAGAAGCCCCCGGCGCTGAGGGGATCGGATTGATACCCGGGTTGGTCAAGAGGTTCGATATCAAACTTTCCGTCCCTCATATAGGCTGGAACGGCATTAATATTAAAAAACCATCGTTTCTATTCAATGGGTTGCGTGGTGATGAAAAATTTTACTTCGTTCATTCCTTTCATGTTGCTCCTGAGGATGATTCGGTTGTTTTAACAACCACAGACTACGGTTCGGAGTTTGTTAGCGGTATCCAATTAGGAAATATCACGGCAACGCAGTTCCATCCGGAGAAAAGTGGCGACTCAGGTATAGCCATATTAAAAAATTTTCTTGCGTCTGATCATGAGACAACAACATCTGATTACGTCACGGGCAAAACCAGATTGGCAAAAAGGATCGTTTCCTGTCTGGACGTCAGATCAAATGACCAGGGGGATCTTGTTGTTACAAAAGGAGATCAATATGATGTAAGAGAAAAGGGAGAGGTGAGGAATCTCGGCAAACCGGTTCAGCTGGCAAACCGGTATTATAACGAGGGAGCCGATGAGATTACCTTTCTCAATATCACAGGATTCAGGGATTTTCCTTTGGAAGATATACCGATGATGGACGTATTAAAACAGACTTCCAGGAAAGTATTCGTGCCGTTAACCATAGGAGGAGGTATCAGAGATTACATCGATAAAGAGGGTAAAAAATATACTGCTTTGGAAGTTGCAGCTGAATATTTTAGATCGGGTGCAGATAAAATCTCCATAGGGAGCGATGCGGTTTTAATCGCAGAAGAATATTTAAAAAGGGGCAAAAAAACCGGGAAAAGTTCCATTGAGCACATATCCAAAGTTTACGGAGCACAGGCGGTCGTCGTTTCGATCGATCCAAGGAGAGTCTATGTTAAATCCCTTGACGAAGTAAAACATCAGGTAATAGAAACAGTAAAAAAGGGGCCGAATGGAGAAACGTACTGCTGGTATCAATGCACCATAAAAGGTGGCAGGGAAGGAAGAGACTTAGATGCCATAACACTGGCACAGGTTTCTGAAAAGCTGGGAGCGGGAGAAATTCTGTTAAATTGCATCGATAAAGATGGCACCAATTCAGGTTATGATATCGAATTAATAAATGCCGTTAAGAACGCCATAAACATCCCGGTAATCGCCTCAAGCGGGGCCGGTCGTGTCGAACACTTCTTTGAGGTCTTTACTCAAACAGAAGCAGAATCTGCCCTTGCAGCCGGCATTTTTCACAGGAAAGAAGTCCCTATACCGGCAGTGAAAAAATATCTGAGCGATAAAGTAGAAATCAGATAGCTCTTAAGGTAAGTCGTAAAAATGATAGCTAATCTTGCCGGTTTCCTTTTCCCAGACAATAAAACTTCCCTGATCAATCAGCCCCCTCGGATAACCAGCAGTTCCAGGATTTATAAAAGATGTCAATGTATAAGGACTATTTTCTTCAGGTTTTACATTAAATTCAGATAACTGGCTTGGCGCCAGATGCCGGTAGTTCATTTTATCCTCATACAGCATAAGCTGAAAAACGCACGGAACATGTGTGTGGCCAAAGAAGACAATTCTTGCAGGGAGGTTTTCTATTTCTTCAAAGAAATCGTTTTGTCCAAAGAGATATTTGTCTGGATCGCTCCAAGCGCCGTGCACAATACAAAATTCACCGGTAACTATATTGAGCGGTAAACTGGAAAGATATCTTAAACCGGCGTCAGACAAAACGGATTGTGTCCAATCGATTTGTCTTAGGGCAAAAGGGTTCCATCGCTCTCTTTGACCTTGACTGCAAACAAGACGATCATGGTTCCCTGAAATTGACTCGATTCGATGGCTTTGGAAAAAATCAATGATCTGGTTGGGCTCATTCCCGTAGCCGACAACATCTCCACAACAAAAAACTTTTTCGATTCCCAGAGATTTTATTTTTTTAAAACAGATCTCCATGCCGCGCAGGTTAGCATGCGGATCGGCGATAATTGCCACTCTATCAGCCAGTGGTTGTGCGTCGTTTTCCATATAACCTTTCGGACGTTCCACGATTTAATGAAAATAAAGGGATTTTGAACCTTAAACATTAACTCGGATATGGAATGAGATTGGGTTGACCCGTTCCACCGTTATGCCCGTCAACCCGCAAGAGACAAAACCGGTTAACCGGCAACGGGCATACCGGCTAACTTGTAAGCCCATTATCTACTTCACTGAGGGGAGCTTCATTTCAACGCATGTAATCTCATCTCTGTTAACGATAACAACGTTACCCTCGCTGCCACAGGGTTCTGCGTCTGATAAAACCAAAAATTGATGTCGTGAATGTTTAAGAAAATCTGATACGACGGCATACTCTCCGATATTCAATTTCCCTGTAACAGTTGTTCCGTCACTCAACCGGAAAGTAACGGAACGAAAATTACGCTTCCACTCATCTTTCATTGGATTTATACCTGAATCTGGCCAAAAAATTAATGAGAATCTTTCCGATCAGGCCGAGACCTTTGAAAAATGTTCAATTTTGTTCAAGGTCAAGGAAGGCAAAAATTTTAACCACAGGCATACCTTGAGTATTCCGCGGATTAAAATTTGAGCCTGACACCGAGATTGGGCAAAAGAAGACGCTTTTCAAAGGTCTCGGGCCTTGCCGCTGACTGAATCCTTGCCACTTTTTTTGACGTTGAACATAGCTTGATCTGCTAAGGACAACAGGTCGGAAAGACGGATCGCATCATCCGGAAACGTCGACACGCCAAAGCTGGCGCGAAGTTTCACTTTTAATCCCAGATCGACCAGGTACTCGGTTTCCTTGATTTTCAACCGGATGGTTTCCGCCGCCTCCAATGCTTCGGGTTTGTTAATTCCCGGAAGCACGACCACAAACTCATCTCCACCGTATGCCACCGCGTAGGCCGGTTCATGAAGGGTTGACTTTATAGTCACAGCAAGCTCTTGAAGGGCTTGGCTGGCACTTAAGTGTCCGTAAACATCAACTACGTCCTTAAAGTTGTCAATGTCCGAAAAAATCAGGGAAAAGGATTGGCCATTTTTCGAACAATCGGTTATCAATTCAGACAATGCCTTATAGAGATACCGGGTATTGTAAAGGCCGGTTAAATTGTCATGGATTGCCTGTTCTTTATATTTCTCCTCACTCTTTTTTAGTGCTTCTTCGGTTCGCTTGAGATGCTCCTCCGCTTCCATCTCTTTGGTGACAATGGTCAGACATCCTAAGGAAATGTTGATTCCATCGGCCTCATAGGATTCAACGATTGCCTGATCTTTCAGCCAAAATGTATCTCCTTTTTGTGTAGAAATTTTGTAAACTGCCTCTACGGCACCCCTTTTTTTGATTTCTTCTCTTAAGTCTTTTCTAATGCCTCTCAATTTCCTTTTGCTAATGACTTTTTGTCTGATCCCATTATCTATATTTTTATACTCCCTTTGATCGATTACACTCTTCCTAAAACACTCCGGTAATTCTGAATTGTTACATCCCATAAGTTCTGTGAAGCGCTTACTGACAAATTCATACCAGATAATTTTTTCCTTTTCATGCCATGCCGAAATATACGGAACAGCCGGACTTCCGCTTTCATCAAAACGACTAAACCTGTCGATACAGTCTTGCAGGCGATTTTTTAGTCTAAGACTGTAATCGCCATTTAAAATGCGTCCGCAATACTCCTTTTTATAACTCAAGTCTCACTCCTCAATAAATGAAGGTCCTCCCCTAAAGGGCGGGGGTTCTGCCTTTCGGCAGTGCTTCGCGGCGGGGAGCATCCGGTCAACCTGAACTCAGGTATCAATAGTCCCCCCTCAAGTAAATCCCGCACCCGCGGTGCACGAATAGCAGTGATCTGCTGTAATGATAGGGGCACCCTCTTCCGGTGGACCCGGCATTTCAGAAATATGGATTTTGGGTCCTCCCATAAGAAGACCTCTGGAAAGATTAAAATCGCAATCATACAGATATCCGTCCCACGAAACAGAAACCATGGTTCTGCACATAACTCCTTCAACAGCGCAGGGGTTAAAGCTTGAACAGAGCTTTTCCATATATTTGTCAAAATTCCCCGATGTAATCAGCCATTGACGAAACCTACCCAAAGGAACATTGGCAAAATTAAACAGATGGTTGAACACGATGCCCCATTTATTCTTTAAAACCTGACGAAATCTTTTTTCCGTCTCAATCTGGGACGGAGGAAGAAATGCACCGGTCGGGTTGGATACCAGGTTGAGTTCCAGGGTGGTATCATCGTGGCCGTACCCCAAAGCATTTAACTTTCTGAGTGCATCGATGCTGTCCTGAAAAATTCCTTCACCCCGCTGTGAATCTGATTGAAGTTCATTTAAAGAGGGAAAAGAAGCAACGACAACCACTCGGTTGGATTTTAGTATTTTCCTAAGATCAAATATTTTATCATCATTTAGTGCGGACAGGTTAGAGCGCAGCATAATTCTGGGTGCCAAGGAGACGACTCTTTCTATAAGTGTGCCGATATTAGGATTAAGCTCAGGGGCCCCACCCGTGATATCAATCGTCTTGAACCGGCTTCGTCTGGCATAGGACACCACCTCGTCCACAACCTCCGGCCCCATATTTTCTTTTCGGCCCGGACCGGCGTTTAAATGACAATGCCGGCATGTCTGGTTGCAAAGAAAGCCGACATTCACTTGCAAGGTGTCTGTTTGGCCTCGGATTAACTTCAGGCCGTGACGTGAAAGCAATAGATTAAAAGGAACGAAACCCGTGCTTTCTTTTGAAGAGATCGTTTTCATTTCAGGTGATATGTGCTCGGCAAACATCTCTTTCTCCGAATCTGTTTATTTACATGGATAACTTTTCGGCAATGTTTCGCATCTGAAGACCGTGAACAAGTGAAGCGCCTCCTCGAATGGCCGTCACAACGTGTATGGCTTCCGTCATCTCAGCCATGTTGGATCCTTTTTCCAGGCACGCCTGCGTGAAAGCATCGATACAATACGGGCATTGTACGGCATGCGCGACAGCCAAAGCAATAAGAGATTTCTCTCTTTCGGACAACTCACCTTCAGTGAACACGGCACCGTAGTATTCAAAAAACTTTCGGGATAACTCAGGCACCTCTTTCCCTATATCTCCAAACTTCGGCAAGTCTTCAGGTTTGTAGTAGGTATCCATTTTATTTAGTCCTCTCTTTTTTTATTTACCCCTAATAAGCATCATCACCGCACGCCCTCCCCCTTAAATGGAAGAAGAATTTGAGACCCTTTTTTATTTTGTCGGAAAATATCTTGGGTGAGAAAAAGTTACCTGCCACCTTTTTATTAATCTCACCGATTGTGGGGTATGGATGTACTGCAGAAGCCAGGGTAGAAAGCTTTACCCTGCCATTCAGAACGGCTATCCATTCACTGAGTAAATCACCGGCGTGCGGTCCTAAAATCTGAACCCCGATCGGTTTTTCTCTTTCATCCAGAATCATTTTTATTTTACCGATTTTTTCATTCTCTGCAAGGCTTCTGTCATTGTCCTTGAATGCTTCCGTCCAAACCGAATAGTTGATTCCCGCTTCTTGGGCTGCTTTTTCATTCATACCGATACTTGCCAGTTCCGGGTCTGAGTAAGTACACCACGGAAGATACTTATAATTGGCGCTTTTTGGAATATGAAAAATAGCATTGCTTATTACAACACCCCCTTCGTATCCGGCGGCATGGGTAAACTGGAAACCGCCGTTAACATCGCCGGCAGCATAGATATGCTTGTGATTTGTCTTCAGCTTTTTATCTACCTGAATCCCCCTCCTGTTTAGCTTTATGCCAATATCTTCGAGACCCAATTCATCGATGTTGGCTTTTCGGCCCATTGCAACCAGGATTGTCTCCGCCATTAACTTGACAACTTTTAAATTCCTGTCCTTAATTATAACGCCCTTTACATTGCCGAGATCTTTCACGGCTTCAATTGAAGCACCTAAATGGAATTCGACACCTTCGGAAATCATAACATTCATGACCCCGTCGGCCATATCTTTGTCCTCTTTCCCCAAGATCTGGTAAGCTCGATCCACAATGATGACCTTTGTTCCCAGGCGGTTAAACGCTTGCCCCATTTCGGTACCGATGGGGCCGCCGCCCAAAATTATCATGGATTTCGGCAGATGATCTAAATAAAAGATATCCTTGTTCGTGATATAGTCGGTTTCATCCAAACCGTAAATTGGCGGGACAACAGCAGAAGACCCCGTGGCAATGACCCAGTTCTTTGCCGAGATGTTTTTTCCGTTCAGTTTAACCGTATGCTCATCAATAAACGCCGCTTCTCCAAATTCCACTTTGGCGCCAAGAGAACAGAATCGTTCCTCAGAATCATGCTTTTGAATTATATCGATAACTGATTTAATCCTTTTTGAAACTTCTCTAAAATCCACGGGAGGCACCTCTACTTCTGGTAGGCCGAACTCTTTCGCATTTTTCATCGAGTGATAAACATTTGCCGTTTTAATCAGTGTTTTACTGGGAACACAACCATAGTGAAGGCAATCACCCCCCAGTTTCTCTTCTTTCTCTATCAGCAAAGTTTTTGCTCCCAGCTGGGCAGAACCGGATGCAACGGTCAACCCTGCTGAACCGCCACCTAAAATCCCCATGTCAAAATCGTAAGTTGGCATTATACCCTCCTAACATAATTATTCTTTAAAATAACAGATGTGATGAGATCTTGGTTCAGGAGTTCTACTTTAGTTCAATATGAGAGAATTAGGATATCTTTTTTTCCAATTTTTCCACCTCGTATCCTCGGAGGAAATTTTTGGCAGCCACCTCTTAAAATATATCCCCTGTATTCCCATCAGGCCCTTTTTATACGGGTACCATAGTGTTTCCGTCTCTTTGTCATATAACACGAAAGTGCTTTTGTATGTCCAACCAGACGGCGCCAAAGTCAGCAATCGACCGTCAATTTCCCGACTGTACACAGCCGCTAAATTGACGAGCGGTCAGTATCCTACAGCAATCTGTCTCCCACCAATCCGGGTGTTGGCAATCTCATGATACCTGAGTTTTGGAACAGAGTATGCCTGTGCCTCTGAACCCTCTGCAATTCCAATAACCCGGGGGTTTTTTAATCCCGAAGAATTGTCATTTTCTAAATGGGAATCATCGAGAGGCGTAAATGCATTCTTCCCGATCCCATATTGAAACCATTCGGGCTTAAACCCCAAAGAATTAGCCTGCGTAACATCCCATCGTTCACCTGTTTGATCTTCTATATATATTTTCCCGTCTTTTCTTAAAACATAAGCTGCAAAAGACATCGATGCAAAAATAAAACCAAGGGAAATAATAAAAGGCAGAAATTGTTTTTTCATAATTTCGCCTCCTTTTCATTTGCTGGTTATTCCGCCGATTCGCCTAAAAAATCTGTTAAAAATTGGTCGTTTTACACCTCAAAACCTTTCATGGGAAAGTTTAGATATTTGGTTCTACTCCCTTTTAGTTGGAGATTAGGATTCGAGGATTCGAGGG
>CALANC010000126.1 GCA_937925895.1 uncultured Desulfobacterales bacterium | reverse complement strand
TTTCCATTGTGAAACATCTCTTGTTCAGCTGACCTCATTCTCGTTATGCATCTCATTATCTAATTTAGTTGTTTTTGATTTATCCTTAGATCATTTAGCCTCTGATAAAGAGGTTATCCTCATGGAGGCTCACCTCAAAATGTGCATATTTTGCTCCTGACTGGACGTAGGTGTTCTGTTAGGAGGTTAATTGTTTTGATTGAGCAAACTTGCTTGCCAAAAAGAACTGTATTTCGTTCATAAAGGACCTATTGTTTCCATAGTAGTCCTACATAAAATAAGTTTTTATCAACTCTCACCTTATTAAAGGAGATGGAGGAATGCAAACAACACACGATGAAGTATTTAGGCAAAAGAATCTACCCAATGTAGGGCAAATAGTTCGGAGCAAAAAATATGGGACTCTTTGGAGAGTCATGGAGAAAAGGGAAATTTGGCAACACACCGCGGACGATCCGAAGTCTGGGAAAGCTGGCTTGCTCCCGGCTATTTATCTTGCCTACTGGCGAGTCCAAAAGGGCGTACTGCCGGGAATTGGAAAGATGTTCGGATATGCCTATACACTTCATGACACCACTTTCGAGACAAATTGGGAAATAGTTGAAGAAACATAGATGGCTGTAATCACTAACAACAGGAATTTGGTTTCAGGCAGCAGAGAACTGGGGAGGTAAGTGGTGAGCCAACAGAAGAAAGGGGGGGTGGAGCCAATGCTGAAAAATATCAATTACAATCTCATGGAAACTATTACAATAATTTCAAAAAGCCTTTATCGATATGACACCTATATGAAGGACGCATCTGAATGCGACTCCTGTCAAGAGATTTGGTCATATATAAGGACTAATCGTCAAAAAGAATTAAGAATGATCCTCAAAGAATTAAAAGCCCACGTCGATACGGGCAAAGCACCATTAGGATAAAAAGTGATTCATCAGAATTTGTGCATGCCGCATGATTATTTGATATGAAAATGGGGGTATCATTTTTCAATAAGGGCAAATCCTTTTATGATGGTTCGTTCTTATTGTTTTTCTAATATATAAATTGCCACTATAGAGGAAGGTTATAAAAAGGAGTTTTCTTAAAATCCCGATAACAAGCTCCAAAGGGGCGAGAATTTGCTTCTTTTGGGCATCTTTCCCCCGCCATGATGTTGCTTTTTCTTTACAACGCTGAAAGTTACAAAGAAAGGAGGTGTGCCATGAAAGCAGGCGTCTTTTTTACGGGCTCAGGCCCAATTCTTATCTTGACCTCGTATGAATCACTTGATGATCCCAATCTGGTTGAGAAGTTCTCGGCAAAAGGGATTAAGAAATACATCGCTTTTGAAGTTCCTGAACAAAAGGTGAAAGATAGATACGGAAAAAAATATAATGTGATTATGGGTGATTTAAGTCAGACGGACGATTTGCGGGTTCTCGACTATGATGGACATCATGTTTTCTACAATTTTTCCCTCAAGGAACTTGGAGAACCAATTTACGTTGAAGGCAATGAAAGCTGATCTTCCTTGGCAGAGTGTATGATTTTCTTTTATGAACAACTCTGCCAAAGAATACTATTCTTATAACATATTATTGGAATTCTTATTATTTTTGAAGAACATGAAAACCAATCAATTATCTTTGGTTTCATTCTTTAACAAAAGATAAAGAATTTGGTGGATTAATCTTTCGCTATAATGGCATGGAAAGAATAGAAACCTGCTCCCAAAATACTGGACAAGTTATCGGAGAGAAGGGCCAGATTGACATAGCTGTTGATCAGGCAATGCAGTTTTATATGTTTCCAAATACCGAAAAGGAACGGCAAATCTATCGGACAATGACGCAAAGCGCTACTTCTTTCAATCACACGGTTACGGCATATCAATATATTGATCTTTACGAAAAGATATTAGAGTAGACGCTTATTAACACCAAAACTGCAGTATAGGAAAAATGATTATAGGTAACAGAATGGCAAATATTCTTATTGTTGATAATCAGGAATGGATAAAGGACCTATGCAAACAAGGAATGGCGGGTGAGGGATATAAGGTTTCATCAACTGATGATGTCGAAGCTGTTAGCAAGAACATTTTATCATTTAAACCCGATATTGTGCTCCTAAACCAATACTTGCAGTATGGGTTTTATGTATGGGATGTATTCAATGACATTAAAATGCAAGATCAAAACCTCCCTGTTCTTATAGTTACCGAACATGACACCCACCTGTACGTCCCTAAACTTTCTCAAGCTGATGGATATGTAGTTAAAAGTCACACTGCTGCCGATGAACTGAGACAAAAGGTATCCGCGTTATTAGGCAGGGGACCAGCTGTTCAGAAAACGAAAGAAATAAAAAAAATACACGATGGCAAAATTAGTGATTAAGAATGAGCAGCACTGAACAGTCATTTTAATAACGGCTCATAGATGTTATTTAACTGTACAAAAAATGGGTCTTTGTTGTTTATAGCATCAGGAGAATTTTCTAATGACGGACAAACCAGGCTATGAAGAATTACAGCAAAGGGTTAAGGAATTAGAAAAAGAGAATCAAGAGCATAAGAAGAAATATAAAGAGTTAACCAGGCTGCGGCCAGAAGCTGCTATAGTAAACAAGTTAAAGGAATCAGAGCAACGGGTATTGGAAACTTCAGCATTACTGGAGTGTTCTCAATCGATTCTTATACATAGAGAATTTGAACAGACAGCTCGTTCCATTTTTGACTCTGCAAAAGATCTGATTGGTGCCACCGCTGGATATGTCGCACTTTTAAGTGAAGATGGGATGGAAAATGAAGTTTTATTTTTAGACGATGGCGGATTACCTTGCACTGTCGATCCGAATCTTCCAATGCCCATACGTGGACTTCGGGAAAAAGCCTATCGAACATGTAAGGCAGTCTTTGAAAACAGCTTCTCTAATAGTAAATGGATAGAGTTCATGCCCAATGGGCATGTTGCCCTTGACAATGTTTTATTTGCACCGCTCAAAATTGAAGGAAAAGCACGAGGGTTGATAGGTCTGGCCAATAAACCAGGAGGCTTTACTGAAAACGATGCACGAATGGTAACGGTTTTTAGTGAATTTGCTGCTATCGCTCTTCGTAGTATCTGAGTAACAGAGAAACAATAATTAGCAGCAATATATTTAAGCTGCCCTGGTAAAAAGCCGGTGTTGTGAGGGTTAAAAAAAAGTAGCGGCGTGGGACTGTGGTAGGTTGTATTCCTAGCAGGCCGTAAATGGGGAGAGTAAAGTGTATATTAAGAATTTATCATTTGTTCCTTTGAGAGAATGGGGATTGCCCATGGGAGACATTTTTCTCTCGGCCGGTCCGTGTAGTGCTGAGTCGGAAAAACAAGTGCTCGATGTAGCCAAAGGGATTGCAGGTTGCGGAATCAGTTTTATGCGGGCTGGGCTGTGGAAACCGAGAACTCATCCCAGTTCCTTCGAAGGTGTAGGCATCAAGGGCCTGAAATGGCTGGTTCGAGCCCGGGAAGAATACAATCAACCTATCGGAATCGAGGTCGCGAATCCTAAACATGTTGAAGCCTGCTTGGAGCATAAGGTTGATGTCGTTTGGATTGGTGCCCGAACCACGACGAACCCGTTTGCGGTTCAGGCTCTTGCCGATGCATTGAAAGGTACGGACCAGCCGGTGTTTGTGAAAAACCCAATCTGCCCCGATCTCGGACTCTGGCTTGGTGCCATAGAACGTCTGTACAATATGGGTTTAAGAAAAATTGGCGTGATCCATCGAGGGTTTAGCACTTCAAGGAAAGTACTGTATCGGTTTGCTCCCAACTGGAAAATACCTATCGAACTCAAGCGCCGACTTCCGGATGTTCCAATACTATGCGACCCAAGCCACATATGTGGAAAAGCCGAACTGATTTTTTCGATTGCACAGGAAGCTCTAGACCTGTTATTTGATGGCTTAATGATCGAGGTGCACGTCGATCCGGCCAAAGCATTGAGCGATGCCAAGCAGCAGATTAAGCCGGAAGAATTTAGTTCGCTCATAAATCGTCTGAAACTGAAGACGGAGCTGAGTGATGATGGGAAGTTCCATACCAGAATGAAAGAACTTCGTTTGGAAGTCGACCTTATTGATAGTCACTTTATTGAATTGCTCTGCAAACGAATGGAAATTGCCTCTGAGATGGGAGAACTGAAGCGCAAGTACAACATCTCGCCGCTGCAGCCCCATCGCTGGGAAGATATTGTAGTCAGCAGACTTGACGCAGGCAAAAAGAAGGATTTATCTGAGGAATTCGTTTTTCAACTGTTCGAAGCCATCCATGAGGAAGCTATCCGACATCAGGCTGAGGTAGCGGTATCATTACCAAAATAACTCCTTCTCTAAAAATCAGGGAGGTAGAAAAATGAGCGGTTGGATAGTACCACCACCCAAAGAACCTATTAAAGTTAGGGAAGATTTTGATAAAGAAAGGAATAAAAAGGTCAAGCAACTCATAAAGCAGGGTTATCTTAAATCAGAAATTATCAAAAAGGCCATGTTGAAAGTTCCGAGAGAAGATTTCATACCACAGCCATACAAGGACTATACCCACCGAGAAGTTCCTCTCCCTCTTCCAGGTAGAAAAGCCACAATTTCATGCCCTCACAGTTATCCCCTCTTTTATGAGCCACTCGGCTTGGATAGAGGCCATAAGTTCATGGAAGTCGGTCTTGGGTCTGGCTATGGAGCTGCTATTGCAAGAGAAGTTGTTGGATCGGATGGTCTAGTGGTGTCCATAGATATTGACCCATTAACCTTTGAATTCGCAAGAAAGAATCTAGAAAATTCAGGATATGGAAA
>CALANC010000125.1 GCA_937925895.1 uncultured Desulfobacterales bacterium | reverse complement strand
TTGTCTTTTATAATAGACCCATCCCAAGCATAGGGGCAAAATTCGATTGGGAACTCAAGTCCTTTACTTTTATGTATGGTTATTATTTTTACGGCGTGTCTATCACTTTCCAAACGAAGATGGTGCGCTTCGGATTCAGTGTATTCTGCCTTCCTTTGTTCAGACATCCAATTGACAAGGCCCACCATGCCGGAATTCGTTTCAACCGATTCTTTATGCAGGAGTTCTGCCAGATGAAGAACATTTGTAAGCCGCCTTTCCCCATCTGGAAATGATAAAAGTCTTGCCCTCACCTTTTCATCGATCATAAATTGGCGAAACATTCTGATAAAACCATATGAATGCCATAACTGGTAATACTCCCTGAAATGTTCGTGTCTGGGTTCCCACCATAAAGGCTCCTGACCTTCCGAATCGAGTTCCTTACCCGTAACGCCTATCATATCTGTAACGAGAGCCGATCTGAATAATCGTTTGTTGCTGGGATCGGAAATACTCAATAATATTCTTTTTAATTCTAAAGCTTCCTTGGTGTGGAAAACGTTGCCTGTATTATAAAGAACCGATGGGATATGTTTTGCGGCAAGGCATTGTCTAACCACATGCGCCTGCTTGTTTGTGCGCACGAGAACAGCTATGTCTCCGGCTTTCACTCGACCCGACTCTGGATCGTAACTTGAGTTTTGGTTGGGATAAATCAGCCGCGTTATTTCACCGGCAACGGCTTTTGCAATAAGCGTTACAGCCTCTGATTTTCTCATATACTTTGATGCGGTTGGGCTTTTGTGAGCATCTACATACCATAAGGTTAAAGATGGGGATGTTTCATGATCAAGCGGCTCTTTTTTTTCTCCTGACGTTCCCTCTTCAAAACGTATTTGCTCAAAAACAAACGGTTCGTCAACACGGGTAAATACAGTGTTTATGGCCGATATTAAGCTGGGATTCGATCGCCAATTCTCTATGAGGGTGTATTTGGCGCTCACATTCTGTACGGCTTTCATATACGAAAAAATGTCGGCTCCCCTGAAACCGTAGATAGCTTGTTTGGGATCACCAATAAAAAACAAAATGTTTGGCCTGGAGGCAAATAAGCGAATAAAAATCTCATATTGAATAGAATCGGTGTCCTGAAATTCATCCACAAGAGCTGCTTTGTACCTCTGGCGAATTACTGTCGCAAGATCATTCCCGTCGCCGTGGACGATAGCATTTCTAACTTGGATGAGCAGATCATCAAAAAATAGGATGTTGCTGTTTTTTTTCCGGACAGACAGGCGTGAATGGGTGGACGTGATACATTTGGCTTTAAGATACAACAGATACGTTTCCATCTCGGCTTCGAGGTCACTACTTTTTTCAAAGAGTGCCTCACAGACATCAAAGAATTCATGGGAAGACGTAATATAATTTTTTCTTGTCGCTTGGGCAAGTTTGGTTGCGGTAAATTTTTCAAAACCTTTAAACAGTGGAAAACCGATCGATTTAATATCGGTGAATCGGTCCATTGCCTCGGCCAGGGAAGAAATTGCCATATCCCTTTTAGAGGCAGCAGCCTGTTTGGCCTTTGTTTTAATACTTCCGTAAATACTACCACTCAGGGAAGGATCTTTTAATCCGCCATCAGCGGACATTACTCGATCACGGGAAACCGACCAGCTCTTTTTTAACCTTTTATAAATCGATCTGAAATCATCAAGGCTCGTTAAGGTAGGTTTCTTGAGTTCAGGAATAACTTTAATATCCGGCGTCTTTTTTTTTGTCAGTAGTCTTACAAAATATTCCGGACCCGTTATCTTATTCACAGCGAAGCTTACAAATTCATCCGGCATACGGTAAAAGTGTTCTCTCCAGAAATCATCCGCAGCTTCTTGAAGAAATGCATCTTGTCCGGATACCAGTTCGGTGTCGAATAAACTCCGGGTCTCAAAAGCGTTTTCATTCAATATCCGCTGACAAAATCCGTGTATGGTAAAAATGGCGGCATTGTCAAAATCAAAGATGGCGTTTTGAATTCTTTGTTCGACCAACACCGAATCTTTGTGTTTTTCAACCAGCTCGTTGATGAAGAAATCGTCACTCCAACCACTGGTAAAAGCTTTTTTTGCCTGAATAAGTCTATGTCGAATTCTTTCTTTAAGTTCTTCGGTGGCAGCCTTCGTAAACGTTACAACCAGTATCTTGTCTACGGTTAGGCTTTCTTCAATGATAAGTCTTATATAGAGCCCCGTAATGGTGTAGGTTTTTCCTGTTCCGGCGCTTGCTTCAATGAGGTTGGCTCCCGCAAGCGGGGTGTTGATCGGGTGAAAAATTTTCATGCGGTGGGTACGATCAGCTTAATTGAAATACACCGGTATAATTTTCAGGTGTAATTTTCATTAATTCGTTTTTGACAGCCTGTGAAACATCCAAGGATTCGATAAATTCAATTATTCTCTTTTGATCAATTCGTGAATGAGTCCTGGTTAAGGATTTAAGGGTTTCAAACGGTTCTGGATATCCTTCACGGCGCAAAATCGTCTGAATTGCTTCGGCAACGACCACCCAGTTATCGTCTAAATCCGCTCGGATTACAGCTGAATTCAGAATTAATTTATCCAGTCCTCTTAAAAGGGATTTGTAGGCGATCAACGTATGGGCCAACGGTACACCAATGTTTCTTATTACAGTAGAATCCGTTAAATCTCTTTGAAGTCTTGAAATCGGCAGTTTGGCGGAAAGATGCTCAAAAACAGCATTGGCAATTCCCAAATTGCCTTCTGAATTTTCAAAGTCGATAGGATTGATTTTATGGGGCATTGCCGATGATCCGATCTCCTCGGATTTGATCCTTTGCTTGAAATAATCCATGGAGACATAGGACCAAACATCCCGATCAAGATCGATGAGAATGGTATTGATACGTTTCATATTGTCGCAAAAAGCCGCTAGATTATCATAATGTTCCACCTGGGTAGTCACCCGGGAACGGTCAAGTCCTAAAACCTTTTCAACAAAATAATTTCCAAAGGCAATCCAATCAATTCCCGGATAGGCCACATGATGGGCATTGAAGTTGCCGGTAGCGCCACCAAATTTGGCCGAAAACGGGATAGAAATTAAAAGTTTTTTTTGGTTTTTTAGGCGATCGACAAACACATAAATTTCTTTGCCGAGAGTCGTGGGTAATGCCGGTTGACCGTGAGTACGCGCCAGCATAGGTACATCTTTCCACTGAATCGCCTTCTTCTCTACAGACTCAATTACCGCATCCAAAACCGGTTCCAACACATTTAACCAAGCCTCCTTTAATGCCCAAGGAATAGCCGTGTTGTTGATGTCTTGTGACGTTAACCCGAAATGAATAAACTCTTTGTAAGTTTCCAAGCCCAGCAATTCAAATTGTTCTTTGAGAAAGTATTCAATAGCCTTGACATCATGATTTGTGATTTTTTCGATCTCTTTTATTTTAGCGGCATCATCAATGGAAAAATCTTGGTAGATATCTCTTAAAGATTTAAAATTTCCTTTATCGATATGAACGAGTTGAGCCAGCGGTAAATTGCATAAGGCAATAAAATATTCAACTTCAACTCTCACCCGATATTTTATCAAAGCGCCTTCGGAAAAATAATCGGCAAGTTTTTCGGCAACCTGTCGATAACGACCGTCAACAGGAGAAACAGTATTTAAAGATGAGAGTTTCATTATATCTTCTCCAAATCCCGGTTGATTAAAAAGTGAAGATCTTCTTATTTTTTTTTCAATATTTTTTGTAAATGATTTTTTAGATCATTTCCAAACTGTTGGGGAAATAGGGAAAAAACTTCAGAAAGCTTATACTTCCATCGACCCAAGACCATATCTGTTGTCGGGTTTTTCAACGATGAAATCGAACTGATTTCCCGTCTAATTTTGGCCCTGATTTTAATCTTTTCTACCCTGTCAACCCCTTTGGCACGTTTGAGTCCATCCTCAAAAAGCAGACGTATTTTTTCAATATCATTTGGTGTGAAGCTCATATTGCAAAAAT
>CALANC010000124.1 GCA_937925895.1 uncultured Desulfobacterales bacterium | reverse complement strand
CCTTTGGGAAACGATTTTTCAGTAATGGTCCAGTAGTTACATATACGATCAGGGCTCTTGCATTCCTCACAGTAGGAAGTTTTTACACAAGGGGTTTTTTTGTTCAGACGCATCGCGTTAACAGGAGCTGCATAATTTTTTACCCGAAACAAGGCTTCATCCAGACTGGCTACAATCTTATTTCGACCGACAAGGATAACGACATGTTTTGGCCCAAATGTAATGGCTCCAACACGATTTCCAATCATATCAAGGTTAACCAGTTGGCCGGACTCAGTCACCGCATTACTGCCTGTCAGATAAAGGTCGACTAACAGTGATTGCCTACGACGCTCCAGACTTTCTTCCGGTGAGAGCTTTTTATCAAAAGTATCCAGCACCTTTAATTTACTATTATTTTTTAGCTCATCATAAAGCCCTGTGGAAATCAATGTCATTGATCCTCCCCAGGATACGCTTTTGGGTGCCGTTGCAGGAAGTATTGTTTCCAGCACGATGTTTTTGGCTTCTACAAGGCTGGCTACAACAAATGTTTCGAAGTTGTTCGCATCCAAAGCTTCTTTAAGATCAGTCAGTCTGATTTGCCAATACTTATCAATCGCTTTATCCATGTCTTATCTCCCGTCATTTTGGTCTTATAGAAAGGTGCGGTTCAAATACAGGTGCAGTCTGTAGAAGGTCATGCCTTTTCCCGAAAGGCGATATGCTGATCAGCTTCTCCCGCGCTTCAAAGTGACCCAAATATTTGGGATAGATTGTACATCCTTTTTCAATTTATCAGGTATTTGTCCAATCCCAAATGTTGGGGCACACGGCAAAGCAAGATTCATATCGCCTTGAAGAAAATGGCATGACCTGAATTTCATTTTTCAAAATAGCATCTATAAACGTGATTGAAGCGCAACGCAAGTAAAAGTTTGTAGGTAAAAAGGAGAATTAAATGAATATATTACCTTGTTTGGGCATTTTGAGAATTTCTCTGTGGCTGCCCCTAGTCTAAATTGATAATCAAATGATCACCTGGATGTATGGGTTTATTTAGATCAAGACGATTCAAAATAATCAGCAGTGGAAGAGGGACATTAAAGCGGTCTGCGATAGCTGAAAGATTGTCTCCTTCCTTAACTACATATACGTGCTGTTTATTTTTTGCCAGCCACTGTTTCAAAAACTTGTTATATCGGGACTGAAAACCTTTAGCACTCCCTTTTGGGATCAGAATTGAATGACTGCCTTTGGATATATAATGTCCTCTTATTTCAGGGTTTAGATCCTTTATCACTTTGAAGGAAGCCTTTGCAGCCTCAGCTACGATAAGAATGGGGGTTAGCTGTGAACACTCAAGTTGGGTGCGATCAAATTCCAAAGGTGGATACAAATCGTTTTTAGTCAACCGAAATCCGTACTTTTCAGGGTCGGATAAAATTAACTTGGCGGCGAGGATCCTAAAAACATAGCGCTGGGTCTCCAATGGCAAATAAAGTTGATAGTATTGGTTTGTTCGTTGGGCCAAAACTTCGGATTGCAGCCCCCCCTCTCCCATATTATAAGCAGCAGCTGAAAGCGTCCATGAACCCAGCATCGCATATAAATCTTTAAAATAACGTATGGCGGCTGAGGTGGATGTAAATAGGTTTCTTCGTTGATCCAGGTTATTGTTGACGATAAGTCCGTATTTTCGACCGGTATGTTTCATAAACTGCCAGAAGCCGATAGCGCCTTTTCTTGATCCCACGTGGGGTCTTAAAGCGCTTTCGATAATCGCTACATACTTAAGGTCGTCTGGTACTTGGGTTTTTTTTAGCATTTTTTCAATATGGGGAAAAAACCGGTTGGATCTCTTAATCCAAAGAATAACTTGGGGACGATTCCAAAGCGAGAGTAAAAGTTCCTTTTCTAATCGTTCACGGATTTCACGATTGTCTAGCGGAACCGGTTCTCCACAAAAGTCGACTGGAGCTGCAATTCTGACACTGGAAACCAGTGAAGGAAAATCTGATGGCTGAAGAGTTGCTTGAGGTTCACCCCGTGCCGGAGTTCCTCCAAAAAATACGACAAAAAAAAGCAACACTGCTTTCAGCATCATCCACCTCAAAAAAAACTGTAATACTCGCTTCTGGGTTTGCCGGAAGCTGTTTGTCATCCCCTTCGTCAAACCAGGCCCGTTATTATACCAGAATCATTCGTAGATTCAAAATATATGCGCCGGATTTCCTTAACACCTGCATCTTTGAGCATTTCTCTGAGCTGCTTTTCGGGATATGATTGTCCGCCTGACGTACCCAAAAGCATGTTGAGAGAAAAAAGCGCCGGGAACAATGGGCCGTCCATCGTGTCGTTTAAAATAAAATCATGGATTAAAATCATTCCCCCGGGTTCCAAGACAGAAACAGCTTTGTTTATAATCCTGCGGCAGTCCCCGGATGCTTCTCCATGAAGAATATGAGAAAGCCAGGCTACATCATAGGTGCCTTCAATATTTTCTTCAAGATAGTCTATCGCCATGAAGTCGATTCTGTCCGTTAAATCGAAATTGGCGATGGTCTTTTCAGCAAAAGATCGTGTTGTTGGCAAATCATAAACCGCGGCTTTGAGTTGAGTATTTTGCAGACAAAAGTGGATCGCATAGGTCCCGGGACCCCCACCAAGATCAATAAGATGTCGTCGGGTTGATAAATCAATTTTCGACACTATAGTTGGTGCCAAATTCATCGCCATATTGAACATGCCCATAAGGAAGCTTTCCCGTTTTTCCTCATCCTGGTATGACATTCTCCCTCTTACGGGTTTACCTGATAGAACCGCGCTGTCTAACTGATGCCAAGAATCCACCAAATGATGGTGGTGCATGATGATGTGCCCGATATAT
>CALANC010000123.1 GCA_937925895.1 uncultured Desulfobacterales bacterium | reverse complement strand
ATCGAATTTTAAAACACCAAAAAAAGCGGACCTAAAGACCGAAAAACCCTGGTTCCAGAAACAAGAAACTGGGTTTTTCTTTGCCATGAGATACTGCTTTTTACCCTGATTTTTATCGCCGGGGTTGGAAATAGGGTTGGAAATCATATTTCCAAAAATAAAAGGGCCTAGAAAATATTTCCTAAGCCCTTGATTTTACTGGTAGGCGGAACAGGGCTTGAACCTGTGACCCTCGGCTTGTAAGGCCGATGCTCTCCCAACTGAGCTACCCGCCCATTAGATTAAAAACTATCCTCACGGAAAATTCAGCTGCTAACAATTAAACAATATTAAGTCAAGTTGAAAATGCTTTTTGAAAAAGAGCCACTCCTAAGATCAAAATGGGATTAGATTAAAGCAGGCCTTTGTTTCTCATCAGTGTCTTCCGGCATTATTTGAAGCGGCAAATCGTGCTCTTTAAAAAACGTATCTCCTTCATCAAGACGCAAGGCATGGGGCAGAACCTCGTCCATGTGTTCAACCAAAACAATTTCGACCTGTTTCAAAACCGATGAAGGTATATCTTTCAAATCTTTTTCGCTTTCTTTGGGGATAATGACTTTTTTAATACCGCCTCTATGAGCGGCGAGAATCTTCTCCTTTATTCCCCCAATTGGAAGAACACGGCCCCGCAATGTAATTTCACCTGTCATGGCGACGTCACGGTAAACAGGTCGCTTGGTAAGGGCTGAAACAAGAGAAGCGCACATTGAAATTCCTGCCGAAGGACCGTCTTTGGGTATGGCGCCTTCAGGTATATGGATATGGATGTCGATTAATTTATAAAATTCCTTATCAATAGCAAGATGCTCGGCACGTGAACGGACATAACTCACTGCCGCTTGAGCAGACTCTTGCATGACGTCTCCCAGTTTGCCGGTTGTGATTAGTTTGCCCTTTCCACTCAGAAGCAAAGTCTCAATATACAGCAGCTCTCCGCCCACATGTGTCCATGCAAGTCCCGTCACAATACCTACTTGATCCTTTTCCTCTATTTGTAGTTCCTTGAAACGGGGCGGTCCCAAATATTTTTGTATGGATTTTGACGTCACTTTGAACGTGTCAGTTTCTGTTCTCTTTAACACTTCACGGGCGATCTTACGGCATATGGAAGATATTTCACGTTCGAGGTTTCTGACCCCTGATTCTCTTGTATATCGACGCGTTATGGTAAGTATTGCATTCTTGGAAAATTTTACGTTCTTTTCTGCCAGCCCGTTCATTTCAATTTGTTTGCCTATGAGAAAGTCTTTTGCAATATGATATTTTTCATATTCAGCATAGCCGGGTAATCGAATAATTTCCATTCTGTCTTGTAGGGGAAGCGGTATTTCTGGCAGCGTATTGGCTGTAGTAATGAATAGGATGTCGGACAAATCGTAATCAACATCCAGATAATGGTCATTGAAGCCATAGTTTTGTTCGGGATCAAGAACTTCTAGAAGGGCAGCTGAAGGGTCGCCTCGAAAGTCCATACTCATTTTATCTACTTCATCAAGGCAAAACACCGGATTGTTGACACCGACCTTCTTAAGGGACTGAATAATTTTGCCAGGCATGGCACCGATGTAAGTGCGTCGGTGCCCTCGAATTTCAGCCTCGTCTCTAACCCCCCCTAAAGAAAGACGAATGAATTTTCTTCCCGTTGCTCTGGCAACAGATTTAGCCAAAGACGTTTTTCCGACACCGGGCGGCCCCACAAAACATAGTATGGGTCCCCGAATTTTTTTCACAAGAGATTGAACAGCAAGATATTCCAGTATGCGTTCTTTAGGTTTTTTCAAACCATAGTGATCTTCTTCCAAAATTATATCGGCTTCTTCAATATCTTTTCGTACTTTGCTCCGATCAAACCATGGCAGGCTGATCAGCCAATCAATATATCCTCGAACCACTGTGGCTTCAGCCGACATGGGGGTCATCATCTTTAACTTTCTGAACTCATGTCTTACTTTGGCCGCGGCCTCCTTAGACATCTTTTTTCTTTTGATTCGCTTTTCAAGATCATTAAGCTCGTCCCTGTGGTCATCTTCAGAACCAATCTCTTTTTTAATCGCCCGCATCTGTTCATTCAGATAATAATTCTTCTGAGTTTTTTCCATTTGCTCTCTGACACGCCCTTTTATTCTCTGATCGGTCTTGAAAATATCAACTTCCATTTTTATCAAACGTAGGAGCAGAGACAGACGTTCTTCCAAAGAAACGGCTTCCAACAGGCGCTGTTTATCCTCGATTCTGAAAGTAAATTGGGCCGCTATTGTGTCTGCTAGTTTGGAGGGATCTGAAATACTGGAGACACTTCTAACAAGATCTTTGGAGATATTTTTATTGATTTTGGCGTACTCGTCAAAGCTTTCGTTAACAACTCTTAGCAGAGCTATACTCTCAGGTTGAGATAATCCTATTTCATTGATTTGAGATATCTCTACCTTAAAAAAATCTTTACTTGTAATAAAACGGTCAATAGATGCTCTGGCCTTGCCTTCAATCAGAGCCTTTACTGTTCCGTCAGGAAGTCGAAGAATTTGAAGTACATTTGCGATCGTGCCGATATTGTTGATGTCTTTCTCGGTAGGACTGTCAACTCCTGCCTTTTTTTGTGTGGCCAGAAAAACTTTCTTATCATTGTTCATCGCTTCGGAAAGGGCGTTTACCGATTTTGAACGTCCTACAAATAATGGTGCAACCATGTGAGGAAAGACCACAATATCTCTCAACGGGAGAAGCGGCATTAACAATTTTGTTGCCTCGGGATCGTCATCTCTAAAAATTTTTGGGAAATTAATCATAGTTTTATTAAATATATCCTTTAGGTTATTTCTTTTGATTTACGTCATACAGCCAAAAATTTGTACGATTTCCTATCATCCGTCTTGAACCTGTTTTTTGGGCTGTTCAAATAACAGGATAGGGTCTTCCTTATTAAGGACTGTATCCTCTCCAATGACACATTCTTTAACATTTTTCATTGAGGGAATTTCATACATGATATCGATCATGCAGCTTTCCATTATAGCACGAAGACCTCTTGCACCGGATTTTCTTTTCAAGGCCTCTTTGGCTATTGCTAAAAGGGCACTGTCTGTTAATCTCAGATTTACCCCTTCCATTTCCATCAGTCTTTGAAACTGTTTGATCAGTGCGTTTTTCGGTTCTTTTAATATTCTAATCAAAGAGTCTTCGTTTAACTCGTCAAGTGATGCAATTACAGGTAATCTGCCTAAAAATTCAGGGATCAATCCAAATTTGATCAAGTCTTCTGGTTGAACCATTTTCAAGGTATCACCGATATTTTTGTCTTCCTGCTTTACAATTTTAGCCCCGAAACCCATCACTTTTGAACCAAGACGGCGTTGGATAATTTGCTCGAGTCCGGTAAATGTTCCACCGCAAATGAAAAGTATGTTCGACGTGTCAATTTTGACAAAATCTTGTTGAGGATGCTTTCGTCCCCCTTTTGGAGGAACGCTAGCGGTTGTTCCCTCAATAATTTTTAGTAGTGCTTGTTGAACGCCTTCTCCTGAGACATCACGGGTTATTGAAGGATTATCGGACTTGCGGGCAATCTTGTCGATTTCATCGATATAAACGATACCGCGCTTGGCCTTTTCAACATCGTAATCCGCATTTTGAAGCAAAGAAACAATGATGTTTTCAACGTCTTCGCCGACATATCCTGCTTCCGTTAAACTCGTTGCATCAGCAATTGTAAAAGGCACATTAAGAAATCGTGCCAATGTTTGTGCAAGAAGTGTTTTCCCACAACCGGTGGGTCCTATTAGGAGGATATTGCTTTTCTGGATTTCAATATCATCCGTTTTGATCTCATCATCAAGACGCTTGTAGTGATTATAAACTGCAACGGCGAGAAATTTTTTGGCCAGCTCCTGTTCAATTACGTATTCATCCAGCATGTTTTTAATTTCTTTGGGAACAAGAACCTGATCCACATATTCAGTGTCTTTTTCTTTTTCCTCTTCAATGATTTCACTACAAAGCTGTATGCATTCATCGCAAATGTAAACTGCAGGTCCAGCAATAAGTTTCTGCACCTCTTTCTGATTTTTTCCACAGAATGAGCAGAAGAGATTGTCGTTGTTATCACCTTGTTTTGGCATTTTTAGTCGCTACCTTTTTCTAGTTTTTCTAAGTCATCTCTGTTAACAATAACGTGGTCGACAATTCCGTAATCTTTAGCTTCTTCACCGGTCATGAAGAGGTCGCGATCCGTATCAGCCTGTATCTTCTTTAGGTCTTGACCTGTGTGAAGGACCAGTATGTGATTCAGTGTCTCTTTCATGCGGAGGATTTCTCTGGCTTGAATTTCAACGTCGGAGGCTTGCCCTTGGAATCCACCCATTGGTTGATGGATCAAAATCCTAGAGTTGGGCAGAGAATATCGCTTTTCTTTTGTTCCAGCAGCCAACAAAAGCGCGCACATACTGGCGGCTTGACCTATACATACGGTGGCGATATCAGGTTTTATGTACTGCATTGTATCATACACGGCTAAACCTGCTGTAACAATGCCACCGGGAGAATTTACATAAAAATTAATGTCTTTGTCCGGGTCTTCGGATTCGAGAAACAAAAGTTGTGCAATCAACAAATTAGCAATCTCATCATTCATGGCGGAACCAAGAAACACTATTCTGTCCTTGAGAAGCCTTGAATAAATATCATATGCTCGCTCTCCCCTGCTACTCTGCTCAATAACCATGGGTATTAGTGGCAAAACTCTCTCCTTCTATCGCACATTTTTTTTATTAACTTTTATCGCCGTCTTTATTTTCAGAATTTTTTGTTAACTCGGGCTCGACTTCTTCGATGGTGCTATGTTCAATAATAAGCTTGATAGCCTTTTTTTCAAGTAGGGCCTGCTTAAAAAACTCGATCTTGTCATTGTCTTGCTTATAGAAATTTTTTACATCATCAATGGACTGGTTCACGGTTTGGGCAGTGTCTTTGAACCCATCTTCCATTTCATCATCTGTAAGGGTCATA
>CALANC010000122.1 GCA_937925895.1 uncultured Desulfobacterales bacterium | reverse complement strand
ACTTTTCAATGGCTAAGTGTTGGAAGGGCCTCCTTTTTTTAGCCTGAATGATAGCGGCCGAGCACCCGATCTTATGTATGATAAAGATGCCCTGCAGCTGCCATATTTATAGTAAGTCTTAGCAATTATGGTGCCACAAATGGCGCGTGACCCAACAGTGGAATGCGTCCGTTTTATGGCCACTCGAAAACAAATTCATTAAGGTTGTAAATAAAGGCTTGGGTTGGAAAAATGTCTTTTTTACTGTTCAGAAATTCCGAATTTTGTCATGAAAGCGCCTCGCATAATAAGCAATAAAGGAAATAAATTTGGGTAATTTTTTTCACATTTATAGGTAAATAATTTCCTATTTTACAGTTCCGTTGAATGAATATTTATAGTCATTTCCGGAGGGTTGAGGAACACAGAGGGGATATGAACCTTGATTATAAAAGTGGCCTGCCCGAATTGTTTGGTAATCTAAAGTTAAGGATTTAAAATTTGGATTTTGGATTGACAATCCCGAACAAGTGGCATACAGAAAGTGGTTTAGTCGGGACGTGGCTCAGCCTGGTAGAGCACAGCGTTCGGGACGCTGGGGTCGCCCGTTCAAATCGGGCCGTCCCGACCAAATAAAAACGATACTTTAGCCCGGTTTATTAAAGCCGGGCTTTATATTTTGATAATCCATAGCTGAATTGATAGGGTGCCGGACGGATGAATGAGTCGGTGTGGAGGGACTAGCCTTCGCACCGGCTTTTTTTGTTTTAGGAGGGGTTAAAATGACGACACTTAGATGGGCGCGATTTATCAGGCAAATGACACTGATGGAACTGCAATGTAAAACCGGGGTCCATCAAGTCAGAATTTCAAGTTTTGAGAACGGCCTTTTTATGCCACGGCCAGAAGAAAAAAGCCCAATGGCCAAGGCGTTGGACATGCCGGTTCCTGGTTTTCCCAGCGAGGATGGATATTAAATAATTCATAGACCAAGCAAATACAGATGTTCCTATTTGATAAGTTTAAAATTTTCAACGATGACCCAAAAAAGAGGGAGCAACTGGGCTGCCAATGAAAAAAATCTAGCCCTTTTTGTATTGGTAAAAAATCCAACCTGTCGCTAAATGTCTTGTACCGTTAACCAGACCATTTAACTCCGCAATTTGCTCAAATTTAGGCGAAAAGGCATTAAGGTTTCAAATTCCCAGTATTGTGAAATTTATTACCTAATATAAAGGTGTCCAGGGGGTTTCGGATTCATAAAATCGGTCCTTTTTTTTCTGAGCAATTAAAAAAGATTTCAAAAATACAGATAGTTGAACATTGATCGGTTCATTTACCTAATTTTGTGTTAATGACACTCATTTTGGCACGCAACTTGCTCATCTGGGAATTATAATCTCTACCATTTCGAATCCGCCAAATGACGCAACAGCAATTAAAGGGGGGGGGATTTTAATTTAACACCTATGATTAGGTCGAAGGTGGGTTAAATGATTACCTGCCCTGTTAGATGTGATCCATACAAGTGATGTTTTAAGCCCCAAATATACAGTTAAAATAAGATCCCTACATAATTTTTATAGACATTTTATAAGGCGGTAGGAAAATTGTCGCTTGGATTAACAACCTCCCAGATCAATAACATATACATGCACAGCTGAGTAGAAGGAGGTCCGTTCCTTATTGATATGGCGAACGAGTTAGCCATTTCAGTATATTGATAATTGATCATTTTGGTTGGATCTAAAAACATTAACTGAAACTAAAAAAAATTACGCAATTGGAACTAAATTACCAATCAAAAAACAACTCACGGATTCTAATCTTTTCTCAGCGGAAACTTCAGAACGACCTTTTCCGATGCTCTGATTATGAATTTGAAGATACAATTTGTTCTTTAGACTCCGTCGACCTATTTGCACCGGAGTACAATTTTAATATTAGAAGAGCAAGATATTTTAAATTTCTGCTTAACAGGATGTCAAAAAAATTTAGTATTGCACAACACATAAATCCCGTCATTCGTAAATCTGTAGTAAAAAAGGAGTATGATCTCTTTTATGCACACTGTTTGTTGGCTAAAGATCTTCTCGCCCTCAATTCACTCAAGGACTGGCGTAAAAAATGTAGAAAAGCTGTTTGTTACATAGCTGAGCTATGGAAAAAGGATCTTGATAAGCTGAAAGAATCGATTCAGTTGCTCGAGCAGTTCGATTATATCTTACTAAGCTGTGCCTCTACAGTTGATGCAGTCAAAGATATTGTTCAGCGACCATGTACTTATTTTCCGCCAGGTGTTGATGCTATTAAATTTTGTCCCTTTCCTATTAAAACTCAGAGATGCATGGACGTATTAAGCATGGGACGTCGTTCACAAGTGACACACAAGTCATTAATGCATCTGGCAGAACAAGGGAAAATTTTTTATATATATGATACGGCATATTTTAGCGGCGCGATTGATCACACAGAGCATCGAAGCATGCTTGCTAATTTGACAAAAAGAAGCCGTTTTTTTCTTGTATATCCAGCGAAGGTCACTAACTTCGACGAAAGAGGTGGTCAAGAAGTGCTGGGATATCGTTATTTCGAAGGAGGAGCAGGTGGAGCTGTACTGCTGGGCGAAGCTCCCGATTGCGAGTCCGCTGATGAGTGTTTTGAATGGCCGAATGCTCTGATAAGCCTTCCATATGGCAGCGATAACATTGCTGAGGTTATAGCAGAGCTCGATGCCCAACCTGCTCGAATTGACAGCATACGTAGAAACAATGTTGTTACTTCGCTTTTACGGCATGACTGGGTATATCGATGGAAAGAAATTCTTGATATTGCCGGTATGAAACCCAGACCCGCCCTTGAAGCCCGAGAAAAGCGTTTAAAAGAGCTCGTCGAGGTTGTAAGACCTCATTCTCGCTTAAATTTCGTTATGTCAGCCTCAAAATAATCCAATTGAATAATAGGTTCAACGGAGGTTTGTATTTCAGTTTGACGAAAAAATACCAGCAAAAAATTTTAAGCAACCCTTGAAGGAAATAATCAGGTAATGACAAATGAACAAAAAGGAGGCATAAATGAAAGTGGGTATCTTAGCAGGAGGACTTGGTGCCCGCCTGGCAGAAGAGACTGAGACAAAGCCAAAACCGATGGTGGAGATAGGTGGCCTGCCCATCATATGGCACATCATGATGCATTACAACTACTACGGGTATAATAATTTCGTGATTGCTTTGGGATATAAGGGGGAATATATCAAAAAATACTTTATGGATTATTGCCAACTGAACTGCAATCTTACGGTCAATATGAAAAACGGGGACGTTATGAAGCATGACGGATACAAAACTGATTGGATTGTCGAATTAATCGATACCGGAAGAAATACTCTGACCGGTGGCAGAATAAAACGTTTGGAACCTTTTTTGGGTAACGAGACGTTTATGTTAACCTGGGGCGACGGCGTCGCGGACATCAATCTTCACAAATTACTTAAGTTTCATAAGTCTCATGGCAAATTGGCCACATTGACAGCAGCAAGGCCACCGGCTCGAT
>CALANC010000121.1 GCA_937925895.1 uncultured Desulfobacterales bacterium | reverse complement strand
TTTTTCAATGAAGCCGGAAATATTTTGCCTTTAAAAAAACAATATCCAGCCTCACCGGAAACCTCGGTTTTGTGAGCGTTCAGGGGGTATCTATGTTCGTTGAACGATATTGGCGGAGTCGCTTTGTCATTTCATTGGTTTCGCTGTGGGGGAGACACCCGAGTGAAACGAATATAGATACCCCCTGAATGCTTGCCAGTATTGATACCGGATAGGGATGTGGAACGTGGTTAATTATTGTTGTACTTTTATTGAATTCCCTACATAAACGCGCTTGACCCGTTTGGATACACCACAGGTCAACTCGTAAGGGATGGTGCCTATTTTTTCTGCTACTTCCAGGATTTGAATGGAACCCTGTTCCCCATCACCCCACACGATAACTTCGTCTCCCAGATTAATCGGGTCATCGCCGACATCGATCATGATATGGTCCATGGTAACCGTGCCGACGATCGGATAGCGTTTGCCTTGAATCAGAACGTCTCCCACATTAGTTAAGCTCCGACGTACGCCATCCGCATAACCAATCGGGAGAACTGCGATGGTTGTTGGATTTTTGGCTGTCCATCGTCTACCGTAACTGACGGAAAAGCCCGCAGGGATTTTTCTTATATGGGTCACAAAGGTTTTCAAGGTCATCACTTGTTTTAAATTTATAGATTGGGAAGTTTCAGAGGTCGGATAATGGCCGTATAGTGATATGCCGGGACGTACAGCATCAAAATAACTCTCCGGCATATCAAGAATGGCACCACTATTGGCCATATGAATCATGGGCGGGACGTTATTCTTTTCTTTAATTTGGGATAAAATCTTATTAAATCTGCTCAGTTGAAGATTCGCGTAAGATTTATCTTTTTCGTCCGACGTGGAAAAATGTGAATACAATCCTTCCCAAATTAAGTGTTTTGATGCCATTAAATAATCAAAAAAGTCAGGCTCTCTATCTAAAAGAACACCGATTCTACCCATACCGGTATCTACATCGACATGGACATGCGGCTGTTGTTCTTTATCGGTTTTTTCAATCCAGCGAACATCTTCTTTCCCAAATAACGTTATTCTGAAGCCGGCTTTGATAGCCGTTGTAATTTCATCGGGAAACAGCCTGCCAAAAATCAAAATGGGCAGGTAGATTCCACTTTCTCTTAGCTCCATGGCTTCCTGGAATTGTGCTACGGCAAAAAATTGGACGCCTTCTTTGACAAGATGTTTTGCTACCGGAACAGCACCGTGTCCATAGGCATCCGCTTTTACAACGGAAATTACTTTTGAAGGCGAAACCTGCTGTTGAATGGCACGTATGTTGTGGACAAGATTGTCCAGGTTGATTTCAGCACAAGTTTCTGTATTCATTGATTTCGTCCTTTTTTTTGAAACGTTCCAGTTCGGATGCAACAAATCCCGTTTCTTCTTCCAATTATTCCAGTTGTTCTCTGAAAACTTCCAGTGCATCGCGGAACATTTTTCTGATAAATACATTTTTATCCATTCTTGTTAATTTACTGTAAGCAGCGTACCCTGGATGAGATTTTGCCAGTTCTGGATGATCTTCCTTAGACAGGTCCTTAACTTTATTAAAGTCCTGGACCATCTTAAGTAGGGTAAAATTGTCACAAGGAAGGCTGTTGAGCCACCCCAGGCGTCGCATCATTTCAAATCGTATTTGGTCGGCTAAAAAGAGATGGATGTCCATAATCATTACTTGTTCTTTTTTGTCAAGATAATAGAATTTTAGACCTTTCCCAAGGCCCAGAATACCCATGATCAGTTCGTAATAAGCGACAGCATATTTCTCTCCGGGTATAGCCAGGAAATAGAGGGTTTTGGCTGATAGATCTGAAAGGAGGGTGTCTTTATTGTATGTTTCTCCGAAGCGCTTGTACCATGGGCCAAACCCTCTTTGTTCAACCGTCTTGGTTCGGTATGATTGAAGATTAACTATTTTACTCAAGTTTTGCCCCTAATTTTAAACAGATAAATGCCAGATCATACGTTTACAACTGGAAGCTATGTTCTGATAATTACGGTGTTATCTTGTAGTTTAAATAGAAATGGAGTGCAAGTCTTGAATAATGAAATACAGAAACAAAGGAAAAGCGTGATTCAAAAATTCCCATAAAAAAATGCAAAAGGTTGCACGCGTTAGTTCCTTCAAAAAAAATAAGGAGGCTCCCTCTTTAGAATTCTCTCATCATTCACTGACAAGAAAAAAATTGACAGCCGGAATCTTCCTCAAACCGAAAAAACAAGAGTCGATCAACGCAAGAAGGCCGTTTATCCTTTTTTTTTAGAAACTGTACGCGAACCCTCCTCTGGCAGATGAACAACCAAAACCGGGTTTTTGGATTGTCGAACTACCCGCTGGGCTTTACTGCCCAAAAGGGCGTTTTCAAACATCCCATGTCTTTGGGTGCCCATTACTATGAGATCGCAGTTTCGTTTTTCAGCCTCACATAATAATAGCAGCATTGCTGCGTTTATATGAAATTACGTTACGATTTTATTTCGACTGCCGGCGCTTTCTTAAAGAG
>CALANC010000120.1 GCA_937925895.1 uncultured Desulfobacterales bacterium | reverse complement strand
CAGTTCAGTTAAAAAAAAAGAGGACCGCTATCTGCCGCCCAAAGACATGGTTCAGATGCAGATGAAAATGGCAAAAGAACGCGGACTGATTTAACTAAACCATTTATCCCAGATGGGAATATTAACTTTATGGGCAACCCTAATTTTCTTTTTAGGTTTGCCTGCAACATAAGGATGAAAACATGCTTAAAGATCACTATGTCAGACTGATTGAACGCATGAATATGAATGTTATCAAACACCCGCCGACACCGGCTATGATTGATATCTTAAAAATCCTTTTTACCGAGGAACAGGCCGCCCTGGCGGCAGATTTTCCTCTGGGTGCCCATACAGCGGCCACCTTATCCGAGCAGCTTGGTCGGAATGTGAATGATCTTAAAAAAATGCTGATACAAATGTCCCATGAGGGGTTGATCTTTGAAGCAAAAGGTCATAATGGCGTATCGGAATATTCCATACTTCCTTTTGAACCGGGGCTTAATGAGATGCAATTGCTTCATGGCAGAACCGACGAGAATACCCGGAAAATGGTCGCTTTGAAAAATCTTGTGTACAAACAGGAATCCGCTTTAATGAAAGAGGTATTTAAAGATTCTGAGTCCATAAAAAAAGTCATTCCCAAGCCAATGGGACGTCTCCTTGCTATTGAGGAACAGATATCCGCTGATAAGCAGGTTGCCGACTGGGAAAGGGTCAGCCAGATTGTCGAGATGGAATCCTCATATGCCGTCGGTGAATGCGGGTGCAAGCATATTGCCAAACTCAACAACGAACCCTGTCAATCAGGCGCACCGTCCAAATGCTGTATATGGTTTGGGAAAATGGCTGATTACCTTGTGGAAAGAAACCTTGCGGACAGGTATGACAAGGCCCAAATATACAGCCTGCTTAAGGAATGTGAAGACGCCGGTTTGGTACATTTCACCAACAATATGAATTTGTCTGAAAATATTGTTTTGTGCAATTGCTGTAAATGCTGTTGTCTTTATATAAAAAAACAAAGGAGCGTGCGTGATTTTGGTGTACAGATGACGGCAAACACAAATTTTGTCGTCCGGCTGGATCATGAGTCCTGTGTGGCCTGCGGGGAATGTGTGGACTATTGTCAGTTGGAAGCCCTTGAAATTTCAAATGATGCCTTAACCATAAACGATTCCTATTGTTTGGGATGCGGAGCTTGCGCCGCTCAATGCCCCACTGAGAGTCTATCCCTTGTTCGAATTTCCAACAACAAACCACCAGCCCCGGAAGTCCCGCTTGCCGGCCCAGGGGTCTGATAAGTTCGGACGGTAAGGACTGAAGATGATATAAGTTGAGCAAAATTAGCGCAGGATTTTTGCCCATATACAAGGCGTATAAAAGGTTGAATACTCGAAGTACCCGGCCTTTTATGCAACGCAGTAGATGGGCTAAAAGACAAGCAATTTCGTTCAAGTTATAAGATTTGCGGTCCTAAGGCAGTAAATTGCAAAAGTCAGGATATTTAAAATGAAACTGAAAACTGACGTTTATGATGAACTTGCAGATTGGTTGGTGACCACATTCCGTGCACTTCCAGGAATTAAAAAGCCCGAATTCATGGATCTCATTGAATTTTTATTAAAGCGAAAGAACACAAGCACTTGTCGAAGATCCCGTGAATTTTGCGGGGGACCCTCTTCTCCAACTAAATTGGAGAAGAACCTAATAAGGGAGTTTGAAGTGCTTAATGCTTGCTTAATGCTGTGTCAAGAATCCGTAATGGTACAACAAAAGGAGCCATGTAATGAAAAAAGATTATCATGAGAAAACCTACTCTTCCTTGACCCGATTATTTCGCCCGGGTTTTATAGATCATGAGAAGTTCATGAAAGGGCTGCGTGAAAAGTTCACCTCTGAAGAACTTCAGTTTTTTTTTATGCTACCCGGGGCTGAAGGTCTCATAACCCCTGAGAAACTGGAAAAAAAGGCTAAAAAAAAGAATTTGTCAGATCAGGCAATTCAAAAGATACTGGCAAAACTTCTGAAAGAAGGCATGATAGGCACGTTCAATAAACCGGGCGTAGGGAATGTCTACAAACGGTGTGATATTATGTCAATTGCAATCTCGCAGATAAGGACCGGCCAACCCGGTACGTTTAAGGAAGTATGTACTGAATTTATCGTTGACGGTATTGAGCACGGCGCTGGCATCGATAATAAAACGCCTGTTTATCGCGTCGTACCCGTTCAAGATACACTGGTTCCGGAAAACAGCGCCAGAAAAATTGAGATCAACAGGAAGATTCCGGACCCAAGAGCAGTTTTACCTGTTGATATTGTTACGGAGCTGATTAAAGAAGAACCTTTTATGGCCGTAAGTGACTGCTGGTGCCGGACAGCCATGAATTTAGCGGGCAAAGGGTGCGACCATTCTCTGGAAACATGTTTCGGGTTTGGCAGTCTGGGGCGCATGATGGTAGAGTCAGGTCAAGGAAGAGAGATTGATTATGAAGAAGCCTGTCAGATTTTAAAGAAAACCGAAGAAGAAGGCCTGATTCATTGTGT
>CALANC010000119.1 GCA_937925895.1 uncultured Desulfobacterales bacterium | reverse complement strand
AAAAATTCATAAAGAACGATGACCACGGGAAGGGTAAATGCTATTCCCTTGGTTTTCATGGCAAGAATCGCCGAAATCAAAGAGAGCACATAAAAAAAATATCTCCAAGGGTTTTCTGTCAAAAGTCGAGATTTTATATAGCAAACAATGGCAGCAAGATAAAAGAATGTTGCAAGGGAGGCGAACCTTTGAACGATATAAGTGACCGCCTGTGTCTGTATCGGATGCGAGACGAACATCAGAGCCGTAAAAAGTGCAATGTAGGCCGAACTCTCTTTTAATAATGATCTTTTGAGAAAAGGTGTGCAAAAACTGAGGATGACCATCGCGTATAAAAGGAGAGCATTGCTAATATGTATCAAAAGGTTAACAATATGATATCCAGTAACATCGAGACCGTTATACTTGTAATTCATAGCAAAGGTAAGATACCCGGTCCATCTTGAAGACAGCCCTCCTCCCAGAGGCAGCCCTTTTGCTTTTGAGGGCTCAAGGATATAACTGAAGTCTTTGATTATAGGGTTGGTTTTTATATTGATAATATCATCAAATTGAAATGGTACGTCGAATGTATTGGAGTATGCCAGAAGGGGCAGAAGAATGATTAGAAAAATGTGAAACGGCAGTGAGTTCAACACAGTCCGTATTGCAGATGTCCCGTCTTTTTTTTCTGTCTCTGAAAGCAATGAATTAATCTTTAGTTTCACCTTTGCCATACACTAAATCAATGGTTCTAAAAACAGATTTCAATTATTTTGACAAACAAAATAATCTTCAAGAATGCGGGTAAAGTTTGTTTATCATCGGTCAGCATGCAACAATGCTTTCGCCTCTCTGCTCAAGAGTGTCGATTAAACTTGTCTCATTTTTAAAAAAGTTTTGAATTTATATAATCTTCTTTCCCTGGCCTGGGACGCCAATAATAATTTCATTTTTTTATTCAATGTGTTGGCCGTTGTTTCTTCTGACTTAAATGAACCCTTTCAATAGGATTTTGAAAAAGCCGCAAGCGTAAAGATTCTTTAACATATGCTAAAAGCCGCACATGATAATAGGCTAATAGAACCGGAAATGACAAAAGTGTCTCTGTGAGAGTCTTTCGTTTTCGGAAAAGGTCGTTGTAGATCAACGCAGCAATTGCAGTCGTAAAAAAGAAAAAAGGGATGATTTGCAGCCAGTCATTGAAAAGTATTAGTGGCAATGAGAAATAGCCTAAGATAAAGGGCAGCAAGTCGAGTCGATGAGGCAAATGATATTTATAAACGAGCCAGGCTGCCGCTTTGCCCAGGATCCAGGCACGCATAAAGAACGTCTTGCGGTTATGCGGGTGGTCATGCAAAACAATGGCAGTCGGGGTGAAACGCTGCCGATAACCCGCCGCACGAAGCCTCAAAAAAAGACCTTCTTCGTTACATCCATACTTCAGATCCTCTTCAAACGGATACTTTAACAGAAGATCGCGCCGGACACACAGGTTGCCGGCAACAAGACGTTTTGTATCGCCATTCCCATTGACTCGGGAACTGCCCTTATAAGCAAGCTGGTAAATATTCTTTGGTTCTAAGCTATTTACTTGGCCGGTTACCGAAGCGACATCGTCGCTAACAAATTCCTTTATCAATTCGTGCAACCACTTGGCCTCAGGTATACAATCACTATCTAAAAAGGCCACAAATGGTCCTTTCGCCTCTTGCACACCACGATTTCGAGCTACGTTAGCACCCAGATTTTCTTCATGGATAAACCAACGCAAATTGAGATCTGGATGCCTTTTTTTAAATTCAGCAAGGAATTCTATGGTACCATCGGTAGATCCATCATCTACGATGATGACCTCAAATCTTTGAAAGGTTTGCTTGGTGAGCGACTCAAGACAGGGTTCGAGAAAAAAACGCCTGTTGTATGAGGGGATGACAATGCCGACTGTAGATGCTTGCTTAACAGATTTGTCACACTTTGGTATGGCGGGTTCCTTACTATCCATCGCATTTGCTACCTTTCACACATACTAAACTAAACAAGGGCCTAAAGCTAGGAAAAAGAACACAAAATATTTTCTCAATAGTTTGCAACGTCTTTGCCTTAAGTTGAGCTTGATAAATTGGATCATAAAATCGATAAATCGTTTGTCTTGTTTCTAAGCCAACTCTAGCTAAAAAGGTAGATACTTCCTTTGCTGTGTATTCCCTAACATGACCCATGTGCCCAAAGAGTTCAAGTTTTTTATATTCCTCATATATATCTGGCCGTACATGTCCGCCTTTATGATGGAAAACCAGCATCCAAATTCCCCTTAGACTTCGGAGGTTCGGCGTTGATAGAAATAAACTGCCTTTCGATTTCAGAACGCGTCTCATTTCCGTCATCGTGGCAATAGGATTTATTCGCAAATGTTCAAAAATTTCATTAAAAAGGATAAGCTCAAATGTTTCATCTGGGAAGGGAAGTGGTTCCTTTTCAATGTTCAGCCCTCGAACGTCAAGTTTGTTGTTGGTAATAACATGTATGAAACGGTCTGGATCTATATCTAAACCCACTACCCTATATCCTATTTTCTCCAAAGCAAGAGTGAGGATGAATGGAGCGGAACCAACCTCCAGAATTCGTGCTGAAGGATTTGCCCATTGGTGAACCATCATTAAGTCGTAGGCCAACCGATGCCGGTGATGGCGTTCGTAGCTATGCACCCATGCCTGCATTTCCGGAACATCGGATCGTACTTGCAAAATGCACTTATCAATTATCTGTAGGTAATTATCTTCCAACATAAGATGTTATCCAAAACAATTTTTAAATTACATAAGGTGCACACCCCAGGATATAAGCACTACATCAAACTATTTTTAATAAAGCAAAAATTTGTTTTGAGCATCTGGAAGAATTCCCAATCAGCGTTCTGCTATTTTCCATGAATAGTTTTGTATTCTTTGTAACGCAAACCTAACAGCCCAAAGAGGCTCCCGACTCCCCAACTGATAAGGCAAATGCCGCGGAGAAGAGCCGTTCGTCCAATCCTTAATGAGCAAATGGCGACAAGGGCGCCATAGGGAATACAAGCTGTGCCTTTCAAAAAGCGTATGATCCAACCACTCAATAATGTATGCTGTCGCATATCTATCATTGCGGAGGTCATTCCCCCGCGAAAGTGCCTTAGCAAAAGCCTTGATATTCTTATTTTGCTTTTTGGTATGTATTCATGGACCACCGCTCTGTCAGCCCAATAAAAGCAGGCACTCTTTTTGGCAAGACACCGCCCTAAATAGCTATCCTCTCCTCCTGTGAGGGCGAATGCGAGGTCAAATGGCCCCGCCACGTCATCGAGGACTTTGGTTAATAGAAGTACATTACCTGTACGAAAATCATAAGTTGACACTTGTTTTCCACTTGGATATCGAGGTCGAGAGAAGAAGGTAGCCATCCAATCCGGAGGTGGTTTTTCAAATTCTGGGACAACGGGTCCGATGACGGCATCAGCACCTGTTGTATGTTGCACGCGCAAAAGTTCATCGAGCCATTGTGGCTCTGCTGTTTCGTCATCATCGATGAATGCGATAAAGTCACATTCTTTTGACATGGCCACTAACTTGTTACGGGCGTATGATATCCCTTGCCGTTCTTCAATGGCGTATATAATGGGCCAAGGAACTTTTGACCTAATATTTTCGATTGCTGAGTATACTAATCGATCCGGTCCATTTTCCACTACAAGAATTCTCAAATCCAGTTTTATATCGCTTTGAAATTGTAGTTCTGCTAAGCTCTCAAGACAGCATGACAGTAGTTCCGGTCGTTTATATGTGGGGAT
>CALANC010000118.1 GCA_937925895.1 uncultured Desulfobacterales bacterium | reverse complement strand
CCCCCCCTACCAACAATAACGGCTTTTCCATCCTTAGCAATCTTGGTTATGATTAATTTTAGCAATTCGACATAATGAAATCCATCAATATAGATCTCATCATCACTTAAAGGGCGTTCCATTAAACTTTTTCCAAAGGGATTCAGCCTGGAAATATATCTTTTCAATTTGTCCCCCGGTTCCTCTTCAATGATTCTTTTCCAATCGGGAGAGCTTTACAGCTCCACTACAGCCCTCTCGATGATATATTCATCAGCATAATAATACCCCAACGTATCAGCAATTCGTTTGCCCAATGTTTTCCCTGCGGCACCAAAGTGGCGGGATATAGTAATAACAGACATGGCTATTCCCTCTCAAATTTTTTCAACAACTTAGAATGATGAATCTGTATGACTTGATATTTTACCTGAATTTTGCATGAAAATTGATGAGAAAAAAAGACCATCATCCGATTATACCATTTAGGTAAAATATATTGTCATATGATTTCGCCTAAACCCGCTTTAATTACCTAAAGGGAAGATTCTCATTAATTTTCATGCAAGATTCAGATTTTATATCACAAGGAGGTGTTAAGTACCATATTTTTTTATTTTCTGCCCCCTTTTTCTTATCTTACGTTAGGGATATAAAAAACTCTTGACATGCTACCATGTGGTATTATACAATTTGTAAAATTCGGGATTGATGCCAATTATTATGTTCGATTCCATTCTAAGTTCTTATTTTTTATGCCTCCGTGAAACCCTTGGAGACTAACCCACTCCAGGGGTTTCCATTTTCGGTATATACCAAAGGAAACAATTTTTCTATGCCGTTGGATGATGATACAGCTTTATTAATATTATAGGCTTTCCATGTTTTTCTCAAAGGCAGACATAGTATCTAGACTCACTATTCACATTGGATTAACAAAAAAGCAACACACCGAAGCATCAGGACCCTTTAGAAATCATTAGATGTTCACAGAAATTGAAGGAGAGGGTAAAAGTATAATTGGCAATTGAAATGCATCCAGAAGAGATTAAAATAATTTTGCAAGCACATAAACAGTGGTTGGTTTCTAATAAAAAAAGAGGAAAAAAAGCAGATTTCCAGAAGGCCAACCTTCGGGGGGCCAACCTTCGAGAAGCCTTTCTTCAGGAGGCCCTTTTTTCGGGTGCCGATCTTCAGAGGGCCACCCTTCAGAAAGCCCGGCTACGTGAGGCTGTTCTTAAAGGAACCATACTTTATTGGGCCAGTCTTCAGGAAGCCCATCTACAGGAAGCCGATCTCCAGGGGGCCAAACTTCAGGGAGCCAAGCTTCAGGGAGCAAATCTTCAGAAGGCAAACTTTAAATGGGCCGTTCTTCAGAGATCCAAGCTCCAAAATGCTGATCTTCAGCGAGCTAATCTCCAAAGGGCCAACCTTCAAGAGGCTAACCTTCGAAAGGCCGACCTGCGACAAGCCCAACTTCAAGGAGCCAATTTAATAGCGGCAAATATTGTGGGTGCAAATTTGACTCAAGCCCATTTAGAAGGGGCTAATTTAAATAGCATAATTATTGATGAAGCAGCACTCGCCAACATCCCAAAACCTTTAATAGAGAATTATGGAAGAACATTTCTTGTATTTGAAACTAAAAAAACTACAAAAATAATGGCCGATCCTTTATAATAAAAAGACCATGGAGGAAAAACGTCTAGAAGTTGCTTTCAACCAACGAATCGTTCCGCTTGCTCTTATTTTTGTTGCTTTTTATCTTTTCGGATGCGGACGTGCCCCCATAAAACCATCCATTAAACCTCCTTTAAAAACGTCTCTGCCATCGATACATTACACCATTCAGGCGGGAGCGTTTTCAAATATCCAAAATGCGGTGCAGTTTACCGAAAAGTTACGGAAAAAGCGGGTAAATGCCTATCATTTTTTACATCGTTCGGGACTATATAAGGTTCGTTTCGGTAACTTCCCGTCCAGAACGGCGGCGAATCGACGAGCAAAAGCGCTTTTATCCGCAGGAATTATCGGTGACTTTTATATTGTAAATTTCGAGGATTTTTTAACCGCTGATTTAAGAGATAATATCATACGAACTGCCGAAAACTTTATCGGCGTACCTTACAGATGGGGCGGCCAGTCCGTTGAGAAAGGATTTGACTGCAGCGGTTTTACCATGACAGTATATAAATTAAACGGATTGGATCTTCCGAGATCCTCTCAGGCTCAGTGGAAGGCAGGCGTGTCTTTAAAGCAAAACCGACCCCAAAAAGGAGACTTGGTGTTTTTCCACACCGCTAGAAACAGAAAAATTTCCCATGTAGGCATCTATATCGGCAACCACCAGTTTATTCATGCGCCCGGAAAAGGAAATGAGGTGCAAAGGACGTCTTTAAAAAACCAGTATTTTAAAAAAAATTATTCAGGAGCCAGGACTTATTTTTAAAAAATGAAATAAATAGACAATTCATGAGGAGACAATGATGAAATACACTTGCAGTTATAAGACACTATTGAATTTGATAGGTTTTCTATTTATTTTATCATTTGCAGGATGCGCGGCAACCGGAGGAGGTGCGCATGTCGACTGGGAGAATAAGCCAAAAAAGGTGGCCCATCCTAAAATAAAGACAAAGAAAGCCGGACCCCCACCTCATGCACCGGCCCATGGATATCGGGCAAAATATAACTACCATTATTATCCTCACAGCAGTGTTTATTTTGATACCCACAGAAAAGTATATTTTTACCTTGAAGGAAACACGTGGAGGATGTCCGTCTCCTTGCCTCAAGCGATTTATGTGGAACTTGGGGAACATGTCAGCATTGAAATGGATATCGACAAACCCTATACCCATTATAAAGAGCACAGGCACCAATACCCTCCGGGCCAGCTCAAGAAAAAGGGAAAAAAGAAATGGGTGAATTGATATTGGGAATCGGCATCGGCCTGGAGCGCCTTAGCTTTTTTTAGATAGATGTGTTTTTGCTTAAATTTCCTCAAGATGCCAAGAAAGGGTGCCAGACTTGAGTGGGTTAGCTGCCGAACCGCTTGGTTATACCTTAATTGAGCAAAAGTTGAGGATGCCCCAGGTCCAAGGCGTCCAAGGGTGAAGCCGTAGTAAACTACTGCGAGCCCTTGGCAACGCAGGAGATGGGGTGTCATCGACTTTCCCGGAGGGTAAATAAAAAGGCGGATTTTAAAAAACATCTATGACCTTTCAGAACCGTTTATACAAGAATATCAAATAATGTGCCTTATTCATCATCATATGAGTAATTTAATATAGGTTTCGCCTTTTTGTTTATGCTCAATTGAGGTTATACACAATCACGTATTCTTGGGTCTATGGTACCAAAACGAGCAGGGAAAGCGGAACCGCAATAAAAACGGAAAAAAGGTCAATACAAAAGCCATAATCAACAATTGAAAAGGCGAGAACCATTCAAGTTTTCGAATCGAGGTGGTAACGGGAGGAGATGGTATAATCTGAAACGCCATATGGCGCTTTTTACCCCAAGAACGCAGTTTGCGTGAAAACCAAATTTCCTCGCTGGCATAAACTTTCTCACTAAAGCCTCCAACAGCTGCAAAACCTTCTCTCAAACAATATATAAAGCATCCGGCAGCAAAACCGAATTTTATGGAAATCCAATTCCACAAATTGATGGCTTTGCGGGCCAGGGGTTGCATCGAATTGTCAACACGAACGATGCCTCCTCCACCACAACAGATGCCGCTGGAAAGATTTTTGAGTGCAGTTTGCAGCAGGGCCGGCGAAATAAACGTATCCGCATCCATAAATATAAAATATCGACCTTGTGCCACCTTTGCTCCTGCATTTCGCGCTCGAGAAATCTGGTTGATAGGCTCAAATACGACTTGTGCATTGTGTTGTTTGGCTATCCGTGCAGTTTGGTCGGTGGAATTGTTGTCCACCACAACAATCTCTCCCGATACATCGAGAGTGCTCATGGCTTCCTTGAGAGAAGAAAAGGTTTGAGACAGCCATTTTTCTTCATTATAGGCAGGAATTATGATGGAATAAGTCGTTGCCATTTTGGCTATGCGATTGACCTTGCTCTTTCAGGAAGCGCAACCTTCTTCAGTGAAGCTTCCCGCCTTTGAGTCGTTTTTTTTTAAGGAGAATGTTATTTTGAGAATTGCTTTAGAAGATTTCGTGTTAAAGGTCAAACTCAACAGGGATAACCGTTATGACCAACTCCAATTCAAGCATTTTTTGAATAACTTTTTTCGGAATCGGCACATTGGTTTTAAGGAAAGTGATGTTCATTCCCAGCGCTGACGTGCGGATTGTGCTCGGGCCAGGAGGTGTGGTGCGTTTACCGCACCCGGACAGGCAGAGGATCAATCCGAAGCCTGCGAAAACTGCGGCAGTTG
>CALANC010000117.1 GCA_937925895.1 uncultured Desulfobacterales bacterium | reverse complement strand
CAATCTTAAAGCTTCTTCGAATCTACTGGCTTTGCAAGATCAATTTGAGGGAACAGAAAATCGCATCTCCGTCTCCCGACAACGATACAATATGGCGGTTCGGACCTACAATTCCAAAATTGAAACATTCCCAGGTGTGTTTATGGCCCCGTTGTTTGGTTATCAGTCACGTGATTTTTTTGAAGCCAAACCCGAAGCCTTGGAACCGGTCAAGGCCAGTTTTTAATGGAAGGTCATTGATGAGACGATTAATTTTTTCAATGTTTTTGATTGGTATGTTCATCTCGCCCACTTATGTTCAAGCCAATGAATATGTGCTGACTCGAATTATCAAATCTCGACCAAGTAAGAAACAAAATGTTTACGACTATGCCGGTCTTTTAAAGTTTTCAAAAGAAAATAAAGAGGAGGCATTACAGTTCTTTGATGAGAAGTATGGTGTCGAAATGATCCTGGTTACGATGCCGGGTTTGGAAGGACACGACATTTTAACCATTGCAACCACTTTGTTTACCAATTGGGAAATTGGCGCGGAATATGGCGGAAAAGGTGTCTTAATCCTACTGGCTGATCAGGAAAAGCAGGTAAAAGTCGAAGTCGGACTTGAGGCGGAAGCTGTATACACAGATCTATTCTGCGGATATATCGAACGCAAACAAATCAAACCCTATTTTGAAAACAACCAGGTAGATCTGGGTTTATCCGCAACGATGGAGGAATTTATCGGGCGGGCGGAAGGTAGATTGACCGATGATGATATTAAACGGAAAATGGGAGGCTATCTTTCTGCCGGTGCCGGCATAAAGAAGGATATCAAAATTGGCGAATTAACCAAGCGAGCGAGCATTGAAGATCAACAAAAGGCTTTTTATTCTGCCCGGACAACTTCAGAGGAACTCGCTAAACGGTGGATTGAATCTTTAAAACAATGCATGAATGACCCCTTTGTATCCATGTATACGGAAGAATCGCAGATTCTCCTAAACAACCGGCCTAAAATGAGCCGTTCCCTATGCCAATCGCAATATCAGCTGTATTCACAACCATGGGAAATAAAAGAAAAGGCGAAGTACGCTGTGTTGTTATATCCCAAGGGGAAAAAGCAAGGCCCCATCTTGATGAAGCAAACAGGTTTGGGCTGGCAAATTGATATTTGGAGTACATCAAACTGGATTCGATATGACCATAAAAACGAATGGTATTTGGGCGGACGCAATCACCCCTATGCTTTTGCCTTTAAGAAGGAGCCTTATAAATCAAGGGTTTACGACCGTGATTTCTATGATGATTTTTCCTGGTTTTCTTCAATAAAAGGAAACTACCTCGAAGCCATTAAGACATTTGAAGATCGCTTGAATGAGAACCCCGATGATTTTGAAACATTAATCAAATTGGCGGAATTACAATTTGATTTAAAAAATGCCAAGAAAGCGATACCTTTGTTAAAAAAGGCGATCGAGACCCATCCCAAGGATGCCCGAGCCTACCGTTATCTCGGCCTTTTCAGTCGCGATTATTTTGTCTCAAAGAAAACTGCACTCGACCATTTACGAAAATATGCCCAGTTAGCGCCTGATGATCCAACTGCGTACCATTATTTGGCAGTAACCCATTGGCGTTTGGGAGGAAAGAAAAATCCTTCTGCTTATATAAAAGCTGCTGAGAACATGAAAAAATTTACTGCTCTTTCCGGCAATCGCCGGTATGGGTATAAAATGGTCGGATATTTTTATTATAAAGGCCGGAACTATCGAAAGGCTGAGAAGTGGTTTAAAAAGGTAGTAGAGATTGATGAAACAAACGAATATGCACTTCAAATGATAAATAAAATTAAGAGAAAATAAAATTTCCTCAGATCTCGAGATCCAATGGACTGGTTTTTATATCCGGATGAACAGCCACACCATCTCTTTTATATGTCAAGGCAATAAAGAGACCGACAAAAATGAACATCACGACAGCCCCTGACGGAAAAGCATGGCGAAGCTGAAAAGTGTCCATCATAAAACCGGCCAGTAATGACCCCAACAACATTCCCAAGCTGTGCGCCATTGCTAAAAGCCCCATGATAGATCCCATAGCGTAAGTTGCATTTCCTTTTAATACGGCGAGTGCCATCAGTGCCGGCATTGCCACCCCACCACCGATACCGAACATCACACTTGCCACCAGCAGGTCGATCAAGCTGTTTGTCCATTGAAAAGAGAAAATTGAGTAACAAACGATCAATCCGCCGGTTACAACCATCATTTTTCTGTTAACCCTGTCTGCCAGAAACCCCATGGGAACATGCATCAAGCCACTTGAAAATACCCCTAACATAACAAGAAATCCGATGGACGTACTCGAAAGTGAAAACTCCGAATCTGCCAAAACCGGCAAAAAACTCCAAATGACTCCAATACAGGCTGCGTAAGCGAACCTGAACAGAAATAATCCGACCGTTTCTCTATCTTGCAATATCTTCTTCCAGCCAAAAGGTTTCGCCCGACGACTGGCAATCCTTTCCGACTTTGTTGGCGGCAGTAAAAATAGACTCAATAACAACCCTAAAAGGGTTAGAATCCCCATGGACGCAAAGGAAGTGTCGAGACTGTACCGGTCATGCATTACTCCTCCGATTAAAGGGCCAATGCTCAGACCCAAAAACATCGACATATTAAACAGCCCCATGGTGAAACCTTCACGGCCTTCGGGTGTGATATCTCCTATATAGGCTTGTATTGCCGGCATTATCATGGCCGAGGCCATGCCTTGAAAAAAACGTATTAAGATAAGGGTTTCAACATGGCGGGCCCAAATAAATGCCAGGGAGACCAGTGTATAGGCAAAAAGCCCAAAGACGATAAATGGCTTACGCCCTTGCCTGTCCGATCGCCTGCCGAAGTAGGTGAGCAGAAAGGCCCTGGACAATGAAAACGATCCGAATATCAACCCGATGTAAAGGCCACTGGCACCAAGGTCATGGGCATAAACCGGCAGAAGAGGCACGACGATTCCAACGCCGGTCACAGTTCCCAGCAGAGAAAAAAATAGAATAGAAAAAATTTTTTTGTCGAGCTTTTTCATCGGGTCAAACCCATATTTATTATTAACCAGGATTTTTTAGGAGTCAGGGTTTAACAATAAAATGCCATCCCCTATTCGGGGGATGGCTCAAAGGTGATCAAGGCAATAAAGATTAAAAGCGTCGTACCGTCAGGTTCTTTTAATGTCATCCAGCGCGGATTCGATAAGATTTCTTATCTCTGAAAGTCTCGCTTCCGACATGGCCTCAAAACGGAGCACCAGGGCAGGCTGCGTGTTGGACGCGCGCACCAGCCCCCATCCATCATCAAACAAAACCCTTACACCGTCAATGTCAATAACGTCATAACGTTCACGGAAAAATTCAGTTGTTTTTTTCACCACGGAAAATTTTTTGTCATCAGGGCACTCGACTCGAATTTCAGGTGTCGAATACGTTTCGGGCACACCGGCTAAAAGGTCGGATATTTTTTTACCTGTGTCTGCTAAAATCTCTAGAAGTCTGCAAGAAGCATAGATAGCATCGTCAAAGCCAAAATATCGGTCAGCAAAGAACATGTGTCCGCTCATTTCTCCTGCAAGCTCGGCCTTTTCATCTTTCATTTTCTTTTTGATCAGAGAATGGCCGGTCTTCCACATAATGGCACGGCCGCCGTGTTTTTCGATATCGTCGTACATGGTCTTTGAACATTTTACTTCGGATATAAATGTTGCCCCGGGTTTTCTCGACAGGATTTCCCTGGAAAAGATTATCAGGAGCTTGTCACCGAAGACAATGTTTCCTTTTTCATCCACCACCCCGATACGATCACCATCGCCATCATAACCGATCCCGATATCCAGCTCTTTTTCCTTCACCAAGGAGATAAGGTCTTTCATGTTCTTTGCAACCGTCGGATCCGCTTCGTGGTTTGGGAAGGTCCCGTCCATATCGCAGTAAATATCATGAACTTCACAATTTAGGTTCTTCATTACCGGTACTGCAACCACACCCGCAGTCCCGTTACCTGCATCAACACCAACTTTTATCCGTTTAGCTATGGATATATTGTTCTCAACAAATTCCCTATAGGGAGTGATAACATCGGCAGTAGAAAGCGAACCGCTGCCTGTAACAAATGAATTGTCTTTTATAATACCTAATATTTTTTGTATATCTTGGCCATGAATCGAATCTAAACCTTTACAAAGTTTAAACCCATTATATTCCATCGGATTGTGACTGGCCGTCACCATCACCCCACCTTCCTGCTCAAGGTGTTGAATGGAAAAATATAAGACGGGCGTAGGACATACACCGATATCGATCACATCACAGCCGGTGGACCTCAGACCTTCGATGACTTTTTCGGCATACAGATCAGAAGTCAACCTGCAATCACGCCCTACGGTAATCTTTGTACAACCGTGTTCTCTCAGGAAAGTGCCGACGCCTTTCCCAATCAAAACAACATCCTCGTCCGTCATATCTTTTCCGGCAATCCCTCTGATGTCATATTCTCTAAACATTTCTGGGTTCACGGGAGCCTCCTTTCTTTCAGAACCGGGAGAATAATACCACGACAATATAATCGCTTATACTTCAATTTAATTTATTAATAAACCTTAACATTTATTCTATCAAGAAGCCCTTCCTAACTTGCTTGACACATAAGCCTCATACCTCTATACTCTCTTGACTCATAACTGACAAGTTAATTCTTATCAATTCAGTCAGTTACTAAAGTACGCAGCAGTTCGACTTAGGCGGATGGATTAAAGCTCAAGTTATGAAATATTCGATCCAAGGCTGTTTGGCGGCCTATGATGTTTTACCATCATTTTGGAGACAGGAATGAGGAAAGCACACTCTAGCGAAGTTGCTCTGAAGCTTAAAGAGAAATTCCGGCGCGCTCGATTATACCGCCCGATGAGAATAGAATGTTATGATATAGGCCAGGAGCTTGTTTATGAAGTTAAAGAAATTGCAGGAACAAATAAAGGAAGAGTTCATGCAGTCGTTGAAAAATTTGTTGGTGGCGGATTCGCCGGTCAGGTGTATCGTGTCAAAATTGTCGAGATTGATTCCGACGAGGGGAAGATAGGAGACCTTGAAGTTGGGGGAACTTACGCCATGAAGATACTAATTCCTCCTTCAGGCTTTTCCCGTGTGTTTCGTAATTTTATTTATTGGCTCGGCTTCCAAGGGCCATTTCAGCTGCAGGTAAATCCGGTGGCGGCAAAAACCGGGGCGCTATGGCAAAAATTTTTCCGTCGCGGCGCAAAAATTCGCTTTGGTCAAGAAAGAGCGGTGGTAGATATTCATGCTACTTTTGAAGATTACACCCTGGGCAGTTGTGGTGAGTTTAGTGAGTGGATTGATGGACGTACATGGCAGTTGGAGGTTGATGACAGACTCGATTTGCTGAAACAATGGCGAAAAGGAAAAAAGGTCGAAACACCACAACTCGGCTCACCGGAATACAGAGCTAAATATGAATTTATGCATGAATTTGTCAAGCTGCTGCATGACATGGGAGGATATGAATTTGCCAGACAATATGAATGGTCGACAGCCAAAAGTCAGCCAAATTGTCTAAAACGGAAGAATTCAGAGGGTGACCCGTCAAGCGGACTGGTGGCGGTTGATTTCCGGGCAGGCCTCGCGCTTTTGTTCTTTTTGCCGATGAGCCCCGGGGATTTCAAACTTATATTCAAAGGCTTTGGACGGGGAAGTCTAGTACAATTCGATAGAGGAAGCATTAACAAGCTCGAGAGATTCGTCAATGATCATAGTGATGATTTTAAAGATATGATGGTGTTACTGGATGAACTGAAAGCATCTGAATCGGTCTATAGAGACTCGGTCCCTGATATTACCCACAACCACATCCGGTTGCTATATAGCCGCCGTTTGTGGTCGACGATATTAAACAGCTCATTGAAAGGGTGGAAATTACGAAATATTTTAGATGATGAGCATGCGAACAAAATTGTTCGCAGTAAGATACTGACCATGCTGTTTTTCCTTTTTGGACTGATTCCATTTTTCGGCACAACCGCCAGGCGACTGATGGGTAGGAAGGATTATAGGAAACATTATGTAACCATATTCACCAGCTGGAATTATTTTAGACGGGCGCTTCAGGGGAAGATGGCGGAAAAAGTTATTCTCTGGCACAGAGCAGGGAGGGTAGACGATACTGCTGCCTTAAGGATATCAGGTTCTGGTTGGCGTTTTTTGTATCATTCGGTATTATCGTTGCTCCCTGTTGGCCTGCACAAAATACTGACAGATTGGAAATATGCAAAGGCGTGGTTGGCTTATATTTTTGTCAGACCAATTCGGTTATATTTTAATGCCGAGCTGCGGGAGCAATGGCTTCGTGAGATGATTACTGAGGGTCAGAAAAAGCATTTATTGAGCCATGAAGATACCCAGACCATCCTTTCACAAATTGAAGAACCTTATATTCAGAAATATTTAAAAAGTCTGGCGGTGCATCTTTGCACATTGCCGGTGACCCAGGTGGTTTCCGTGCTCGTAGCAATTATTTATGTTGCCATGCATCCAGAGATGCCCAGAGCTCAGGCATGGGGGATTGGACTGGGTATCATAGCACTTTTCCAAGTCGTACCGGTGTCGCCCGGTTCTTTGGTCAGGGGATTTTATGTGGTGTATCTGGTTGCCAAAGAACGGAATTTCAAGGATTACAATATCGCTGTTTTTTTAGGGTTTTTCAAATATATAGGCTATTTGGCTTTCCCAATTCAGATGACATACCGATATCCTGTGCTGGCCAGATTCATGGCCGGGCATTGGGCAAATGAATCCGTGCATATCATACCCGTCTTTGGTGAAAGCGGCGCGTTGCTTGAGCACTGGGTGTTTCGTTTATTCTTCAACTGGCCATTGACCATACGACGCCGCATCCGAAAGCGTGTTCACCTCAGGAGATCGATGGAAAAAAGATATTGGCACGTAGGGTTCTGTGCCTTCATAGGAGCGGTGATTCTTGGAATATTTGACCTTGTTTACTTTAAGAGTGTGGGAACACTTCCAGGCTTGTGGGATATTTGGGGGCCCTCACTTTTTGTACCACTGGGATGTGGGACGGCAGTAACCTTAGGATGCGGGGGGGCGACGTTGGGTGAACGGTTTATAGGGGCAACTGCTTGCGGTGTTATACTTGGAGTTTTTTATACGGCATTTTCGTCGATGATTGCCCCTAACGGAGCGTTTTCGGTTACCGATATCGCAGTCAGTTGTGCCTGGCGGATATTTATTTTTTCGATCTTATCACCGATTGGTGCCATAATTACCGAGCTCAAATTGCCTGACCCGGATCTGTAATATTTATCCACATTGCACACCTGCCTAACCGTTGTTATATTGTTTGCATGTACAATAAAGGCAAACCCTGGATACAATTATGAATGTTTTGAGCAAAACGTTGTCATTGATGTTAATATTTTTTTTACCTATTTCCTGTTCAGTCATTTCTAAACAAGTTAGAACGGAATCCATGCGGCCCGTCAGTTTCAAATTACTTGACAAGGAAACTGATCGATATATAGGTAACGTAGTTACTTTGGGCGGCTACATTCTGGAAACGAAAAATCTGGCTGATGAATCAATCATGATGATCTTGCAGGCGCCGCTGGGTTTTAGAGAAGAACCCAAATCCAAAGATCAGTCAGAAGGAAGATTTATCGTCTCCCAAAAGGGCTTTTTAGACCCTGAAGTGTACAAAAAGGATCTTAAAATTACCGTCGCCGGTAAAATAGTCGGATCCGAACTTGAGGAAGTTGACGGGTATTCTCACGCATTCCTCAAAGTCGAAAGCCATGAAATATACTTGTGGCCGGAATACCAACATATTAACCGCTACCTTTACGATGACTCATGGTGTGATCCTTTTCCATATTACTGGTTTCGCTATCGCCCGTACTACTGGTCACGTTATGATCATGACTACTGTTGGTAAACTTCAACGATGGGTACGGAGCCATTCAAGTATCCGTGCTTCCCTAATGGAGACCAGACATGGCAATAAAAAGAATTGAGTTCATATTGGGCCTTTGCCTTTTTATGCTTGTTGTTGGCTGCGCGTCAGGAATATCAAAAGCGTCGCTCTCTCAGATCACTTTTAAAGGCAATTTTTCAGACCTACAAAAAAACCCCGATGCTTTCAGCAATGAAATCGTTATGTTCGGTGGAAAGATTTTAGAGACCAAAGTTGCGCCGGATTCCTCTGAACTTACGGCTCTACAACTGCCGCTCGACAGCAGCGGCCGGCCTGTTAATCAAATCCAATCCGAGGGTCGTTTCCTCGTCCAATCCAATCAATTCCTCGATCCGGCAAACTATAAAAAAGGGGCTTTTCTCACGGTGGTAGGTCTCTCAAAAGGGAAAGAAATTCGGCCGATTGGTGATTACGACTATGTTTATCCCCTTTTGGAAGAAATAGAAATCAAGCTTTGGCCCAACGAAACAAAAACCAGCCCGCGCTTCCATTTTGGTTTTGGTGTTGGAACCACCTTTTAATCGCCGGAGCCTTTTTAAAGGTCTCAATTTATTTTTCTTTGACATAAAGGATATCCTTCCATATAATTTTGCAACTCAATTTTCAAACCCTCATCTTTGAGTTTAATTCTTCAAAATTGATGAATTTGTTAAAAGTCCATAATGCTCACGTGGATGCGCATTATGAAGATTCATGGCTCGCTTCACTTAATCGCAAAAACTCGGGGTGAATATCATGAAATACGAAAAAGAAGAGACCATTCAAACCTACCCTGGATGGGATGATTTCTATAACATAGAAGTAAGTGATAAATTGGATTTCTTTTCCAGGAATGAGAGGTTGTTTGATATTATTTTCGCCCAGCAATTTGATAGAACGTTTCTCAATTTTATGTGCAAGCTTTCCAACCAGATTCGGCTTTTGGCAAAAACAAAAATGGGTGCCAACAAGTTGAGTGGCCTTTTATCTCATAAACGCGCCATGCTTTACTTTGTCCAACCCTCCACACGCACCTTTATTTCTTTTCTTAATGCGTGCCATATTTTAGGGATGAAGGCTTCAGAGATTCGAGGTACGACAACAAGTTCCGAAGTCAAGGGAGAATCACCGGAAGACACCATACGAACCTTTTCCACCTATGTGGACCTCATTGTTATCAGACACCCCGAAGAAGGGTTTGCCGAAAAAGCTGCCTGGGTTTTGAATCAAACAGAGCAACCGGTTTCGGTCATTAACGGAGGCTCCGGCCCAGATCAGCATCCAACCCAAGCCTTGCTTGACATTTACACCCTCGAGAGATCGTTCGAACACATCGGTGGCCTTGACGGGAAAAATATTGCCATGGTCGGTGATCTGAAAAGAGGACGAACCGTTCGGTCGTTAAGTTATTTGATGAGAAATTATAAAGACGTAACCTTGTACTACATCGCTCCGGAAGTATTCAGAATGAAGGACGATATTAAAAATTTTCTCAAAAAGCATGACATAAAATTTTTCGAGACCGAAGATTTTCCCAGTGTAATGCCCATTGTAGACGCCATCTATATGACCCGGATTCAAAAAGAATATTCTGAAACCCCGTCAAACGTGACGGATATCTACCCCGATTTCCATTTTAGAAAAGAAGATCTCTCCAACATCCAATCTCACTGCATCATTATGCACCCTCTCCCCCGCCGCTATGAAATTGATGTCGAGGTTGATAAGGATCCCCGTGCCGTTTATTGGAGACAGGAGCGAAACGGTATGTGGATTCGGACGGCTTTAATTGCCTATCTTTTTGGGGTTGATAAGAACATCGCCAGCGAGTTCAACTAGTTTCCATCCATAAATGGCCCTTTTTGCCCGGATCTACGTTCTCCGCGGGTTTTCGGCTGCGACCTACAGGGAGTACACCTCACCGTAAACCCTTGTGCGGCCTTGATCTGGACAAAAATTGCTCATTTATGAATAGGAAACACTCTTTGTCGATTTTAAAGCCTGGATGGACACTAAATAATAAAAAAGCCAATGATAAAATTGGCTTCATACCTCACCTTTTTACTTAAGTCTTATTTATACAACATAGTGGACGCTGGCATGATTTAGTTTATTAAAGTTTTGTATCTCAGGATTGACATTGAAACAATCATAACACTTAATGAAATAGGTGCTAGAGGAACATCCCAATAAAGCGCCGCCTTGTATTCCAAACCCTCCCGACGTAGATGTTATTTTTATTATCACATCGTCCCTACAGTCTGAACACCTACTTTTTAATACGATAGGTTTTTTAGGGTTCGTGTTAAATATTTTTTTCAACATTTCTATCATTGGTAACCGCCTCCATCCGTTTTTTTCTCTACGGGTTAAAAAATAAAAGAGTCTACAATATGGATCCCATCATGGATTTATAATTTTTGAATGTCAAGCAAAGTTATATATAAGTTATATATAATTTTATCGAATTAGAATATATTGTAGTTTATTAGATTAAATTACTCTATATTGTGCGCCTAAAAATCAAGAAACTGAAAAAAATCGAAC
>CALANC010000116.1 GCA_937925895.1 uncultured Desulfobacterales bacterium | reverse complement strand
CTGTTTTCCTCGGCTCTGTCGGGTAAAATCTTCACAGCCTGAACCATAAACCGTATCTCGACCGGGAATATGAAGTTCGTGAGAAATCCCGTGTAATCGGCATATCATAGGACGATATTCGTAAATTAAGCATAAACCACGATAATTCAGGGGGCACATCAAGTTCACGGGCAAGCCTCTATCATCGGCCTGCTCTGATTGTTGGCATACCTCCAAAGCTTTTCGCTTCACATCTTCTCTTTTTTTCTGCTTTAGATCAATGTACCCCTCCATAACATAAAGGTATTCCAAAAGTGTGTAATGGTAAAAACGTGTAGAGCAACAATTGTCTTCGCATCCTGTGCAATTAAAAGCATAGTAATCGGCCAATTGTTGGTACCTTTGATCCATGGATGCATATATTGACTGTAACCGGCTTAAAAAATCGGCGTAGCGCTTCGGGTTGTGATGGCTCCCGGTTAGGAAAGGTCTTGTTTTAAGTGGTGAGCCCATGGTTAAAACTGTGGCGAAGGGAAAAAAATTTTCTCATAGAGGGTCAACGCGTGTCGGTCTGTGAGGCTTGCGATCAAATCACATACAACCCTTTCTTTTGACTGGCCGTGATAACTACATCCCGACATCTCTATATTCTCCAGCTCTCTTTTAAGCAACGTATCGTCTCCCAAAAAACGGGTGTATAGCTCGGACAAGATTTTCTTGGCTTTGACAAATTCGTTATGGACTTCCAATGACCGATACACATTATCATAAAGAAACTGCCTCAGTTCGGTCATGGTTGAATAAACGACATCGCTCATATGCAGAAACAACTTTTCGTCTTTAACATAAGTTGAATATACCAGATCTCTTATCATCGTATTTGCACGTTCTGAATGCGTTCGACCAAGAATCTTAACGCATGAATCAGGTATTTGTTCCGGGCTTATTACACCGCTTCGTATGGCATCGTCCAGGTCATGATTGAGATAAGCCATTATATCAGCAATCCTTACGATATTCCCTTCAATGGTGAAGGCCTGCTCATCTGGATCTTCAGGAATAATCTTGCCATAACCTTTGGAGTGTTTTACAATTCCATCCCGCACCTCATATGTTAGATTAAGCCCCTGACCGTTATTTTCCAAAACATCAACAACACGTAAGCTCTGTTCTTTGTGGGCAAACTCCAGTGAATATATCTCTTTAAGCGCTGTTTCGCCGCCATGACCGAAGGGGGTATGCCCCAGGTCATGGGCCAGGGCAATGGCTTCTACCAAATCTTCGTTAAGACGCATCGCACGTGCTATGGTTCTTGCTATTTCAGCCACTTCAAGGGTATGTGTAAGACGGGTTCTGTACTGGTCGCCCAAAGGGGATAGAAACACTTGGGTTTTGTATTTTAACCTCCTGAATGCATTGGAATAAACGATTCGATCTCTGTCCACCTGAAAAGCGGTTCTTATAGGACATGATTCTTCTTCTTTCATTCGACCACGAGATTCGGCGCTAATGCAGCCAAAAGGAGAAATAAAACCCCTTTCCCGTTTCTCAAATTCTTCTCGGATTTTCATAATACAACAGTTATCAACAGACTCAGTAAATTGTAAAGAAGTAATTGACGCTTTACATCTTATAAACCTTCTTTTATGATTTACTAGCTCGAATTTCACGCGCAAGCTAAAAAACTTAATGAAATATCCGGGCCACGGAGGTTTAAGATAAACACCAATGGAAATAACACAAGGACATCATCTCATACTCGGTGAACTGGTGGATTTTATTACCGGTAAAACAATTCAGGACACTCATGACGAGAGGTACAGGCAAAAACTGGCCCGTCTGCTTGTGAACCATAAAGGGTTTTTAAAAAACGATATTGAGCCTCGATATGAACTTCTTGTAGCAGTTGAAAACAAAAAAGCGATTATTAAGATAGATTACAAAATCAACCTGTCCGGTAGAATCTGTATGATTTTAAAATATGGCCCCGGCTCCTTGGTGACCCGACACCGTCCCGCGATTGCCGTATCGAGACTTGTAACACCCTATCAGGTTCCGTTTGTCGTTGTTACGAACGGTGAAGATGCAGATATTATAGAGGGTGCGACGGGCAGGATGATCTCATCCGGTCTTGATTCACTACCAGCTAGAGATGAACTTGTCGATCGTATTGCTGTAGCTCAATTTTATCCAATTTCGCCTGAACAGGCTGAAATGGAATCCAGAATCCTCTATGCATTTGAGGTGGACGGAAGCTGTCCCTGTGACGAAACCATCTGTAAATTGTAAGGAAAATTTTTATGGATTATGAATTCTTCATGAGAAAGGCGCTAAAGCAGGCAGAAAAGGCATTATCTGCGGGAGAATTTCCAGTCGGTTGTGTAATCACACATCAAGGCAAAATTCTGGCAACCGCTTCCAGAACGGGTACTATTGGGAATTATCCAAATGAAATAGACCATGCTGAAATGATTGCCCTAAGAGACCTTTCCGGTCTTGAGCTAAATACAGATAAGGATAAAGTAACCCTTTTTTCCACTTTAGAACCGTGCCTCATGTGCCTGGGAGCGCTTATTCTGGGGGGTGTTGACCAAATTGTTTATGCTTATGAAGACATAATGGGAGGAGGAACGAGTTGTGATTTGGCAAAACTACCCTCCCTTTATAAAAATCAGAATATGTTAATTGTCCCTCATATCCTGCGGACGAAGAGCCTGGAGCTCTTCAAGTCTTTTTTTCAAAATCCTAAACATTCTTACTGGAAAGGAAGCCTTTTGGCAAAATATACCCTCAGTCAGTAACCGAACATCAATAAATTGCTCCGTTTCCTTTCTCAGGCGAATGTGACGAGCAACTCAAGATGGTTTATTTTCTTGCATTTTTTTCTTGCATTTATTAATGTTGTTTTATATTTCAGAGTTCGTTCCATATGAATAGGCAGCCCAGAAGGATGCACTCTGAAACCCATTTAGAAAAATAAAATAGTCAATTTTATTAAGGTCTCATTAAAGTATGAGACCGAATAGAGACCTTTGAAAAATGTTCAATTTCGCTCAAGTTCAAGGAAGGCGATAATTTTAACCACAGGAATACATGGAGTATTTTGAGGATTAAAATTTGAGCCTGACCCCAGAGAAATAGGCTAAGCATTTCACGGGGCAGGCACAGAAATTGGGCGAAAGAGGGCGTTTTGCAAAGGTCTCGAAGGAAGTATAGGAGGTGGAAACATAGCTATATCGAGACGTACACATCGGTTTAATAGGTCAGATAGAACAAATATAAATCAAAATATTAGGGCGAAAGAAGTAAGAGTAATCGATCCAAACGGCAATCAAATCGGTGTTATTCCTACGTACAAGGCACTTGCTGTTGCCAATGATTTTGGCCTTGACTTGGTTGAAGTATCTCCCAACGCCAATCCCCCTGTTTGCAAGATAATGGATTACGGTCGTTACAAATATGAAATGACCAAAAAAAAACAGGAAGCAAAAAAGAAACAAACTACCTTTCAGCTCAAGGAGATAAAGGTGCGTCCAAAAACCGGCGATCATGATCTGGAAACCAAGATAAATCATATTAAAAAGTTCATTGATAGAAAGGACAAAGTCAAGGTAACTGTCGTTTTCAGGGGACGTGAGAGAATGCTTTCTAAATTCGGAGAGAACTTGCTTAATAGGGTCGTTCAAGAAACCGAAGAAACTGCATTAGTGGAACAACCTCCAAAATTTGACGGACGCACGATGTTTATGGTCTTGGCGCCAAAACCGTTATCAAAATAATTGAACTTAACCACTTTCTTGCCTACGACAAATCAATTAATTTATTACAGCGTGTTGTCCGAGATGGCGTGAGCAGCTATATGCATATGGCCCACGCCATTGATGTTTGAACCTGTAAATTTTTCTTACGGAGAATTGAAAAATGCCAAAAATAAAAACCAATCGAGCTGCTGCAAAACGTTTCAAAAAAACGGGCACAGGTAAATTTGTCTATTCGAAATCACATGCAAATCATATTTTAACAAAAAAGACTACCAAGCGTAAGCGGGCGTTAAGACAGAGTCAGATCATTAAAAAATCTGATAGAAAGGGGATTAAACTGCTCCTTCCCAACGGATAAGAGATTTGGATCTGAAATAACATGCTGAATTTTCGAAAATAAGTTGGAAGTATATCCTTATGATATCAATCTTTAAAATGTTATACTTCTGATTTTCTTTTAGCGGATTAGGAGAACATCATGCGAATAAAAAGAGGTTATAAAGCGAGAAAACGCCGGAAAAAAGTTTTGAAATTGGCCAAAGGGTATCGCGGAGGACGGAGCAAATTATTCCGCACCGCTACGGATGCCGTCGATAAGGCTCTGATGTATGCCTATAGAGATCGCCGAGCGAGAAAACGTGATTTTCGAAGACTCTGGATCGCACGCATTAATGCCGCAACACGCATGAACAATCTATCTTACAGCAAATTTATACACGGGTTGAAACTTGCTAATATAGAGTTGGACCGAAAAGTACTTGCCGAATTGGCAATTTCTGATCCTTCCGGATTTTCACGAATTGTCAAACTGGCATCAGAACAACTCTAACCCGGATATTTTGAAAATTTTTCACCCTCCGGGCGCTGCTTGATGCACGAATTTGTTGCATTATCAGGGGCGAATGGTATGGCCCCGGACGTAAACAAACTCTATTATATAGAATCAAATAGTGGAAAAAACGATTGAGCAGATAGAAGAAGAAGCACTGAAGGAACTTGAAGCTTCCACAAATGCTGAAAGTATTAGAGCCCTTTCTATCAAGTATCTTGGCCGGAAGGGGTTGGTCACTCGATTTTTAAGGAATATCTCCAATCTTCAACAGGAAAAAAGACCGGAAGCCGGCAGAAAGGCAAACGAAACCAAAAACCATCTTGAGGCTTTATTCAGGCAATCACTCAAGCAGTTTGAAACGGTCTCCCACCAACCCAACGGTCAGGTTGATGTATCACTGCCGGGTAGATCCGTTCGGTATGGATCAATACACCCGATCACTTTGATTACACAACAAATATGTAATATTTTTATCCGCCTGGGATTTGATATTGTAGAAGGACCTGAAGTTGAAACCGATTACTATAACTTTGAAGCCCTTAACATTCCCAAAAATCATCCGGCAAGGGATATGCAGGATACCTTTTATATATCAGAAAACGTTGTCCTTCGAACCCATACATCCCCCACACAACCCCGGATCATGGAAAAACAAAGACCTCCTGTGAGAATTATCGCCCCGGGCAAGGTATACCGATGCGATTCCGATTTAACGCATACACCTATGTTTCATCAAATTGAAGGTTTACTTGTCGATAGAAATGTATCATTCGGCGACCTAAAAGGTGTGCTGACAGCATTTGTCCACCAGATGTTCGACGAAGAAACAAGTCTCAGATTTCGACCGAGCTTTTTCCCCTTTACCGAACCAAGTGCTGAAGTTGATATTCGATGTGTTATGTGCAAAGGAGACGGTTGTAGAGTATGTTCGAAAACAGGTTGGTTAGAAGTCCTCGGGGCCGGCATGGTTCATCCTGCCGTGTTTGAAAATGTAGAGTATGATACGACGCATTACACCGGATTCGCATTTGGAATGGGAGTAGAACGGATTGCCATGCTAAAATACGGGATTGACGACATTCGGAAATTTTTCGAAAATGATCTGAGATTCCTGGGACAGTTTTAACATGAAAGCAAGCTTAAGCTGGCTAAAAGAATATGTGAACATCGCATTTGATGCAGAGACCCTGGCTGATGCTCTTACCATGGTTGGGCTTGAAGTCGAGACAGTTTCTGATCGTTATGATTACCTAAAAAGCGTTGTTACTGGACGAATCGCCCAAATATTACCTCACCCCAATTCAAACGAACTGAAACTTTGCCAAGTGGATATCGGTAGCGGCACCATCCCTGTTGTCTGCGGTGCACCGAATGTAACAAAAGACATGCTTGCCCCTTGTGCCCTGCCGGGCACTTGCTTGCCGAATGGTATCATCCTGGATAAAAACCTGATAAAAGGAGAACCGTCAGAAGGGATGCTTTGCAGCGAAATCGAACTTGGGCTTGGCGTAAAAGGTGACAGCATCATTGAACTAAGCAAGGATATTTCACCTGGAGAACCGCTTAATAAAGCCCTTGGATTGTCAGATATGGTTTTTGAAATAGATCTGACGCCCAACAGACCGGACTGTCTCAGCATAATTGGGGTGGCTCGAGAAATTGCTGCGATTCAAAAAACAAAAGTGGCCTACCCTGAAATTCATCAGGCCGAATCCTTCGATGATATTTTTAGCTATACTTCCGTTACCCTAGTAGATCCAGACCTTTGTCCGAGATATGCCGCAGGCCTTGTTTTTGACATTGCCATAAAACCTTCTCCTTTCTGGCTGCGGGATCGCTTAATCTCAGTAGGGTTAAAGCCGATCAACAATATTGTTGATATAACCAATTTTGTAATGATGGAAACCGGACAGCCACTTCATGCCTTTGACTTTGATCGCCTTGAAGAAAACAGGATCGTCGTAAGGACTGCTTTGAAAGGTGAAGTCTTGACGACGCTTGATGAAAAAGAACGCCACCTTGATCAAGACATGTTGATGATATGCGACGGCAAAAAACCGGTCGCTCTTGCGGGTATCATGGGTGGATTACATTCAGAAATTGAAGATTCCACCTCGAGAGTTCTTATCGAAAGTGCAAATTTTGATCCGGTTTGCATTCGAAAAACTGCAAAAAAGACAGGCTTGAACACCGACGCCTCCCACCGTTTCGAACGCGGTGTAGATCCTCACGGCACCACAAATGCATTAAATCGAGCGCTGCGACTAATTACCGAGATTTGCGGTGGAAAACTCATCAAGGGTGTCGTCGATGAATTCCCAAATCCGATTTCTGACAGAAATATTGCTATTGGTATCAAGGCGTTGAATCGTCGGCTCGGTACCGACTTGGAAGCCGATGATATTGCAACCTATTTAGAATCCATCGAATTTGATGTTGAACAAACAGACCTCGACACCTTGCGGATTCTTCCTCCGTCTTTTAGAGTCGACATTACCAGATTCGAAGACATAGCTGAAGAAGTGGCAAGACTGCACGGATACAACAACATTGAGACGACCTTTCCCCTAATACCGGCAGGGAATAGGCTACCTTCCATTAGGATCGATGTAAGAGATAGACTTAAAGATTTGATGACAGGCCTTGGATTTACGGAAGCGATTAACTACAGTTTTATCAGCAAATCATCATATGATCGCCTCGAACTGAAACCGGATGATCCAAAGAGAAAGGTGGTAAACATCATGAACCCCCTTTCTGAAGATCAGTCAGTTATGCGAACCTCTCTAATACCCGGCCTTATAGAAACAATGAAATACAATCTATCTGTGCAGAATAAAAATGTTAAGCTGTTTGAGATCGGCAATACTTTTTTTGATACGGGTCACGAGGATACCCAACCTGATGAGGTTGAAATACTGGCTGGTCTCTGGACCGGAACAAGAGTAGATGCAGCATGGTTTTCAAAAGAAATCGA